>JABBBA010000409.1 GCA_018607685.1 K189A clade bacterium
AGACAGCTATCAACAGAGGTTTCTACCGATTCAGCTTCAGGGACATTATTCTCTTCCTGCGTTATCTCACTGGTCTCAATTTCGGCAAGAAGTGAACCTTCCGTCACGGTATCGCCCTCGGAAACTGCAAATGACTTGATCGTCCCGGCACAGGGAGAGGGTATCTCCATACTGGCCTTATCTGATTCGAGCACAACCAGGGAGGTATCGGCCTCAATAACATCGCCCACCGCGACCAGAAGTTCGATGACTTCAACGTCTTCGGCCTCACCAACATCAGGTACGAGTACTTGCTCCAACATCAGCTACTCCTCACAACGTCACCGGATCCGGCTTCTCGGGATCGATCCCATACAGCTCGATCGCTTTCGTCACCTGGCCAGCATCAATAACATTTTCCTGCACCAATGCCGACAATGCAGCCACTGCGATGTAATACCGGTCTACTTCAAAAAACTTCCTGAGCCGCTCTCTGGTATCGCTACGACCAAAACCATCTGTTCCAAGAACAGAGTACCGACCAGGCACAAACTCACGGATCTGGTCGGCATAGGCTTTCATATAATCCGTTGATGCAATCACAGGTCCCTTTGTTCCATCGAGACATTCTTCGACATAGCTGAGTCTGGGTGCTTCCTGTGGATGCAACATATTCCACCTATGCACGCTAAGCCCTTCACGTCTCAGTTCATTGAAGCTGGTGACGCTCCAAATATCGGCGGTCACACCGAAATCCTTTTGCAGTATGTCTGCGGCTGCAATCGATTCCCGGAGGATCGTACCCGAGCCGAGCAACTGAACGACCTTTTTGGAATTTTTTGCCGAATTTTTCTGCAGGCGATACATACCCCGAAGAATCCCCTCTTCCACCCCGTCGGGAATCGCGGGTTGTTCATAGTTCTCGTTCATAATCGTGATGTAGTAATAGCGAGGCAATTTCTCTACGTACATTTCCTGCAGCCCTTGCCTGATGATCACGGCGAGCTCATAGGCATAGGTAGGATCATAGGAAACACAGTTCGGTACCGTCGACGCCAAAATATGGCTATGGCCATCCTGGTGCTGTAAACCTTCACCATTTAAGGTTGTTCGACCGGAGGTACCGCCCAGAAGAAATCCGCGTGCCTGCAAGTCACCCGCAGCCCAGCAAAGGTCACCGACTCTCTGAAAACCGAACATGGAATAAAAAACATAAAAAGGAATCAACGGTGTTTCATTGTTGCTGTAGGACGTCGCTGCAGCTAACCATGCGGAAAACGCACCGGCCTCATTGATACCTTCTTCGAGTACCTGGCCTTTTTTGTCCTCACGGTAGTACATGATCTGTCCCGTATCGGTGGGTTCATATAGCTGCCCCCCCGAGGAGTAGATACCGAGCTGCCGGAACATGCCTTCCATCCCAAAGGTTCTCGCTTCATCGGGGACGATAGGCACGATTCGCTCGCCAATCTGTTTGTCCTTAATCAATGCACTGAGAATCCGAACAAATGCCATGGTGGTAGAAATTTCACGATCACCGGTACCCTTGAGCAGAGACTCCAGCACTGACAAAGGTGGAATCTTCAGCGCCTCAAAATCCGATTTCCTGCGCGGTAACGAACCACCAAGAGAAGACCTTCGCTGCTTCAGGTAGCGCATCTCGGTACTGTCTTCCGCCGGTCGGTAGTAAGGGACTTTTTCCAGATCAGCATCGGATATCGGTATATCGAACCTGTCCCTGAATTCCTTCAGTGCCTCAAGGTCCAGCTTCTTAACGGAATGGGTATAGTTCTGCGCCTCACCGGCGGGACCCAGCCCATAACCTTTCACCGTTTTCGCTAGAATGACAGTCGGTTGCCCGGTGTGCTTAGTGGCGGCTTCATAAGCGGCATAAACCTTGTACGGGTCGTGACCACCCCGGTTTAAGCGGAAGATATCCTCATCGGTAAGGCCCTCAACGATCTTTAACAGCTCTGGATACTTGCCAAAGAAATGCTCGCGCGTGTAGGCGCCTGACCGACTCTTATAATTCTGGTACTCACCGTCAACCGCTTCATCCATTCTTTGTTGCAGCAGACCAAACTTGTCCTTCTCGAACAGTGGATCCCACTGCCTTCCCCAGACCACCTTAATGACGTTCCAGCCTGCACCGCGGAACGACCCTTCCAGCTCCTGGATAATTTTTCCATTGCCTCTGACAGGTCCGTCCAGTCTCTGCAGATTACAGTTGACGACAAATATCAGGTTGTCCAGATTTTCCCTGCCGGCGAGAGCGATCGCACCCTGGGATTCCGGCTCATCCATTTCACCATCACCGGTAAAGCACCAGACTTTTCGGGAACCGCGACTGGCAAGTTCTCGATTGTCGAGATACTTCATGATATGCGCCTGGTAAATTGCCTGCAGCGGGCCCAGCCCCATCGAAACCGTTGGGAACTGCCAGTAGTCCGGCATCAGCCAGGGATGCGGATAGGAAGACAAACCATCGCCATCAACTTCCTGACGGAATTTGTCTAGCTGTTCTTCGGACAGGTTTCCTTCAAGGAACGACCTGGCGTAAATACCCGGCGCGGAGTGGCCCTGTATATAAATCAGATCGCCGAGCTGCTCCTCGGTTGTGCCGCGGAAGAAATAATTAAAGCCAATATCGTAAAGGGTCGCGCTCGACTGGAAGCTGGAAATATGACCGCCCAGCGTTCCGTCCTTCAGATTAGCACGCATCACCATTGCCATCGCGTTCCAGCGAATCAGTGAGCGAATAGAGCGTTCCATAAACAGATCACCCGGCATCCGGGCTTCTTTGCTGATAGGTATGGTATTTCGGTAGGGAGTATTGATCGCGTAGGGGAGCTGGGCGCCCGTTTCAGTCACCTTGGTTGATAGACGTTGCAGGAGATACTGGGCGCGTTCAACGCCTTCATTCTCAATGACCGAGTTGATCGCCTCGATCCACTCCTCACTCTCAACCGGATCAATGTCCGTTAAAGGATCTCGTTCCATCTTAATCTCCAGTTGGTAACTGCTAACAGCTCAGGACAATCTTAACGAAAATGACTGCAAGCAGATAACGAATAAACATGAATTCCTCTACGATCAAGTGTCTTGCAGAGGATTTGTACATCCTTATTACATCTCGAGCAGCGACCCGTAATGGGGTACGCACCTTAAGAGAAATAACGGCGAACTATGTTTCACAGTTTTCGAGCCAGCTTCCGCTTCAGGGTTGTCCAGCTAAAGGCCGGACCCGGGTCCGTCTTTCGAGTTGGCGCAATAACACTGTGGCTTGTGATATCCATGATTCTATAGCTCACCATAAGACTGGCACAGACCTCGGCAAGGACCTCATACTGCGCTTCCGCATAGGCAATGGTGTCGCTTCCTTCCAACTCGATGCCGATGCCATAGTCATTACAGTGCTCACGACCATCAAAGCTGGAGGCACCTGCATGCCAGGCCCTTCTGTTAAAAGGCACGAACTGGATCAACTCGCCCGTTCGACGAATAAAAAGGTGACTGCTGACTTTTACACCCGCAAGGCTCGCCAGCTCGGGAACTGAGGTATCCAGGCAGTTAGTGAAGAGCTCGCACACTTCCTGCCCACCAAATTTGCCCGGCGGCAGGCTGATGCCGTGCACAACAATCAGGCTTACCTCACCATGGGGACGTTCATCCTGGTTCGGGCTGTGCACTTGCAGCGCCCCTTCTATCAGATGCTCCACCACTGACATCTTGAATCTCATTCACCTATTCGACGAGATCATATCATCTCGATAGAATACGAACCCTTTCACAGGCAACGATCACCCATGAATGTGACAAAGACAGGACAAGGCATGATGACTGTCGGAGTTGTACTCGGCATGGTCATCCTGACACTTTTTTTTGGTGGGGTTGAAGAAAGCCACAGGAATCCCAATTCCGACCCTACTTCACTCATCTTGTCAGAAAGCATTGAGGTTCCCCTCAAACGAAATCGGCAGGGACACTACATGCTGGTTGGCCAGATCAACGGCGAAGACGTTGAATTTCTATTGGATACCGGCGCGACGGACGTTGTCGTGCCCGAGCGCACGGCGCGAAGGCTGGGCCTACCCTACGGGAATCGAGGAAGAGCGATGACCGCTAACGGACCAATAACGATTTACCAG
Organism: K189A clade bacterium; assembly: GCA_018607685.1. Lineage (GTDB taxonomy): Bacteria > Pseudomonadota > Gammaproteobacteria > Pseudomonadales > Azotimanducaceae > UBA9659. Next base: position 4,128 of record JABBBA010000409.1, read on the forward strand.
ACCCGAATCGCGGAGCTTCACCTGGGTCAAATCCTGTTAACCAACATCGATGCCAGTATTAATCCCAGCATGGATGGAGCCATTCTGCTGGGAATGAGCGCCCTTGGCCAAATCGAGTTCAGCCAACAGGCTGATACACTTACACTGAAACAAACAGCACTAAAACAAAAACCCGGCTGAATTAATGGACTACTTTCACGAACTGACACAAACCGTAAGCAGAGCACTGGACGAGGACATTCGAACAGGCGACGTTACTGCATCTCTGGTTGATCCAGAAAAAATGGCCCACGCGAGAATCATCACCCGGCAGCCCGCCGTTGTTTGCGGTCGCCCGTGGGTAGATGAAGTCCTGAGGCAGGTGGACACGGGCATCATTGCCAGGTGGCAGGTCGAAGAAGGCGACCAGGTTCCGGCCGATGCCCTGCTGCTGGAATTAACTGGTAAGGCAAGAAGCTTACTAACGGCAGAACGTACTGCGCTGAACTTCCTTCAGCTGTTGTCCGGCACTGCTACCCGCACAAACACCTATGTCCAGATGATCGAGGGAACAGGGGCGACCTTGCTGGACACGCGGAAGACTATTCCCGGACTCAGACTAGCCCAGAAGTACGCCGTCAAAACCGGGGGCGCCGAGAATCATAGAATAGGTCTCTTCGATGCTTTCCTGATTAAGGAAAACCACATCGAAGCAGCCGGCTCGATTACAGCCGCCATTGGGTCCGCAAGAAAACTTCATGGGGACCTGCGTGTAGAGGTGGAAGTCGAGAGCCTCGAACAACTGAGCGAGGCGATAATGGCCAATCCCGACTCGATCATGCTTGATAACTTTACGCTGGACGAAATGCGTGAGGCAGTTAATAGGGCATCACACACCGGCATCAAGCTCGAGGCCTCCGGAGGTATTGAAACTTCTGAAGAATTGAAGAAGATAGCATCCACCGGCGTCGACTACATTTCAATAGGCGCGCTTACAAAACACAACGAAGCAATCGATCTATCTATGCGTTTTATGCCGTAAAACCCCGATATTCGGACGGCTTTATCGTTGTCGATAGAGCCAATAAAGAAATCATCGATGTCATTTCGACCAGGCACCAGCCTGGCATTAGCCGATCAACACTGACGGACAGGCCCTGAATAGAGATTATCGGCATGTCACCCGGTTTCCGATTGCCTTATAATCCGGGCTCTAGGTTGATTGGGCGATAACTCGTCCTGGGCGATGGATTCTTGAAAGCAGTAATACTAGCCGGTGGACGTGGCTCCAGACTGGCGGAAGAAACGGAAGTCCGACCGAAACCCATGGTGAACATCGGCGGCAAACCAATCCTCTGGCACATCATGAAGATCTTCAGTGCCTACGGCATTAACGAATTCGTTGTCTGTCTTGGCTACAAGGGTTACATCATTAAGGAGTACTTCGCCAACTATCTCCTGCACTCCTCCAACGTCACCTTTGATATGGCAAACAACCAGATCGAGATGCACGACAACGAGGCTGAACCCTGGAAGGTCACGTTGATCGATACCGGTGAGACATCTCAAACCGGCGGGCGCCTGCTCCGCGCCAAGGAATATTTGGCCGGGGAAGAAAATTTCCTGTTTACCTATGGTGACGGCGTCGCCGACATCAACATCGAGTCTCTACTCGCGTTTCACAAGAATCACGGCAAGCTTGCAACGGTTAGTGCGGTTAAGCCACCAAGCAGGTTCGGCACAATGTCTCTCGATGGAGATACGGTCACTGCCTTTCGAGAAAAACAGGTTGAGCGAGGTAGCTATATTAATGGTGGTTTCTTTGTACTATCGAACAAGGTGTTCGACTATATCGAGAACGACACGACGATTTGGGAAGATGCACCCCTTAACGCTCTGACGAACGAGGGCAACCTCGTTGCCTATCAACACGATGGCTACTGGCAACCCATGGATACCATCCGCGAACGAGATATCCTTGAAGAATGTTGGCAAGCCGGCAACGCCCCCTGGAAAGTATGGTAGACGCGGCCTACTGGAAAAACAAAAAGGTTCTGGTTACAGGTCACACCGGTTTCAAGGGAAGCTGGCTTTG
>JABBBA010000397.1 GCA_018607685.1 K189A clade bacterium
AGCCGCCCATTGATATTGAAGGGAGTGCGAAGACCATTGGGGCTGCGGCTAGTGTGGCCGGCCGCTTTGGGGGTTTTGGTGGGCTCGGTGGCCTGGGTGGAGCGGCGCAGACTGCCGTGAGTGTCGCGAACTACAGTGAAACCATCGCCGACGTCGCGGCCTTTACTGAGAGCATGCAGGAGAGCTTTCCTGTTAATTCGGAAAGATTGCGAGCGTACGGTGATCGTATGAAGACAGAGGCGGGTGAAATGGATCAGGTGGCTGTTTTTGTCACGACCAGCCAGTCCTGTTATGCCCATGCATACGTTGAACTTAAGAAATCTGCAGAGTCTTCAGGGATGAAGAACAAAGAAGTGAAAAAGCGGCAAAAAGAAATCACAACGGGGGTCGCAAATATATCTGAGATGTTGAGCGATGCGACCCTCTATATGGATACCAATATCAATGCCTACAATGAGTCGTTGAACTCGGAAGCATCAGGTGCAGGCTTCAGCCTGGACAAGCTTATGGCCGTCGTGAATGAGGCGGCAGATGTAACGGGTCAGGTCAAAGGTCTTAGTGCGCCAGCTTATGTACCGGGACGCGACGTCACTGTGCATGCAGAAGCTCACCGGCAGTCGCTGAAGCTACAATACGAGGCAGCAGGCTTGCCTAATCCAAACCCCGCACCTGTCGTACCCAGCAGTGGTTACTTCGGTGGAATGAGTTCGCTCAGTACGCTGGCCGCGTTTGGCTCTATTGATCCTGCTATGGGAGCGTCTGCCGCACTGCAGATGGGTGTGGAGGAGGCCAGCCAGAAGTCAGCAGGGGCAGGGCGATCGGATCTACCCGTGGAAATGCAGACGGCACAGCCGAGTACGGAAGAAAAGATAGAGGCGCTGAGGGCGGCAGGTGAAGACATTCAGCCATATATTGACGCTTACATTGAGCTTAAAGGGCTCTCAGATGTGCAGCAGAGTGTCTCGGATTTCGTCAACACATCCATCTGAATATCATAAGGGCTAGTGCTAATCGAATACTAGTGCCAAACGAATAAGCGCCTGGACCGTTCGGTGCAGGCGCTTATTTTGTGCACTTACTTCCCGTACCGCTAGACGCTGAAACCTTCATCAATAAGAGGCATCTTGTATATGCGCTTGCCCGTCGCCGCGAAAATCGCATTGGCGACCGCCGGTGCCAACGGCGGTAGTCCTGGCTCACCGAGGCCTGTGGGGTCGTAATCACTTTCAATGAAATGAACATCCACTTCTGGCGCCTTATCAATCCGAAGGACCGGATACTGGTCGAGGTTCGTCTGCTCTACACGGCCATTCTCCATGGTGATCTTCTGTCCCGCCATTGTGCTGAATCCATCAATAATGGAACCCTGAACCTGGGATTCAGCGCCACTTCTATTAATAATGGGCCCAACATCAACCGCCGCGGTGACTTTGTGTAGAGTGACCTCGCCGTTTTCTGAGACACTGACCTCGGCCAATTCTGCAACGTGGGCGGCATGGCAGAAGTAGAATGAGAACCCCAATCCTCTACCTGCCGGCATCTTTTTACCCCAGCCACCTTTTTCAGCGGCCAGCTTTATCACGCCTACCGCGCGCTCCGTATTCATGGCTCGCCAATTGCCATCATCTACCCAACGAGGCTCACCCATCATCTCGATCAGCAGTTCAACGTGATCTCGATTTGCCGCCGTCGCCAGTTCGTGGATAAAAGCCTGTGAGACGAAGGCATGAGTATTCGAATAGGGTGCTCGCCAGGGTCCAACGGGTGTATCCATTCGGTAATTAGTTGAGGAACCGCGGACGTTGTCCATAGTAGAAAATGGAAACGCTGAGGGATTTGGCCCATTAAAACGCGAGGGCTCGCCACCGGATTCAACACCTACGCCGTGTTCTTCTATTGCAACGATTTTACCCTGGGGGTCTACGGCACCTCGAAGTCGATTAAAGCCTCCCTGTCTCAGGAAGTCATAGCGAATATTGTCTTCACGGGTCCAGGTGAGCTTGACTGGTTTTCCAGACCGTTGGGACAGCTCGATGGCTTCGATCACATATTCGTTGCTGGTACGACGACCGAAGCTGCCACCCATCCGCTTAATGTGGATCGTAAGCTGGTCTTTCTCCAGCCCGTACCGTTCCTTTGCCATTTCTTGAAAGCGCGGCCCATTTTGCGTGGGTATCCAGACTTCAAGATGATCTTTACCGCCATTACCGGGTCGGTAGTGTGCCGTACAGTTCATGGGCTCAAGACACATGTGAGTCACGTAGGGGTATTCATACAGGCTGCTCAGCACCGTATTTTTTGGATCGCTGAAGGCAGCGTCGACATTACCATTGTCGATGCTGACGTCTGCACCTGTGTTACCAACACCATCAGCGAACTTGACGAATGACGACCAGCTGTCTTTTGATGCATTGGATTCATCCCACTTGATCTTCAATGCCTTGCGGGCCTTGAACACGGACCAGGTATCCGTGCCGACGATGCCAACACCATCCATAAGCTCCCGCACGTTACCGTTACCTTTTACTATCCATGCGTCAGTGATCCCAGGCAATTTCTTGATTTCGTCCACGTTGGCGCTGACGATCTCACCGCCCACAGCAGGACATTTTTCGTAGCTGCCATACAGCATATTCTGGACTCGGGTGTCGATGCCGAAGTCACCCACGCCGGTCACAATTTCCAGGGAATCGACCTGGCTGATCGATGTGCCCAGTATTCGATAATCCCCACGCTCTTTAAAAACGAGGCCTTCTTTGTCTGGGATGGGTTGCTTATAAGCAAGTGCAGCTAACTCAGCAAAGGTGCGTGATTGGTCGCTGTGAATATGGACGACGCGACTATCAATTGCCTTGAGTTCGTCCTTTGGTAATTCCATGGCGATCGCGGCCGCACTAATGAACATGTCCGCCGCCGTCGCGCCCATTTCACGCATCAGGTTCCAGTTGAGGTAAATGGTGAAGGAGCCTCCGGTCCATTGCTGTCCGTACCGCTCTGTATCAACCTCCGGGGTCTGCTTGACGATCACATCATCCCAATCGGCACCCATTTCTTCTGCGACGATCATTGGCAACGATGTCTTGATGCCTTGTCCCATCTCCGGGCTACCGGAATAAATAATAATCTTGCCGTCTTCCCTGACCTGCACATAGGCGTTTAGCTCGGCGGAACCGACAAGGCTCGCTCCTTCAGCAAAACCCATAAGTGGGAGCCCTAGCGCGAACCCGCTACCAGCGATGGAACCTGCTTTTAGAAAACCTCGACGTGTTAGCGTAGGATTCATGATTGTGTCTCCTGCGCTGCGTTGTAGAATTCGGCGGCGGTGTGGATAGCCTTCCTTATTCTGATGTAAGTGCCGCAACGGCAGTAGTTGCCCGTCATGGCGTCATCAATATCACTGTCTGTCGGGTTTGGGTTGTTCTCAAGCAGCGCGGCGGCCGACATCAGCTGACCAGCCTGACAGTAACCACATTGGGCAACATCCTGGTCAATCCATACCTGCTGAAGGACGTGCAGCTGATCGCTGCTGGCCATTCCTTCAATAGTGGTGACCTGTTGACCTGCAACGCTACTCACCGGCGTAAGACAACTACGTATGGGCGATCCATTGACGTGCACCGTGCAGGCGCCACATTGGCCAATGCCACAGCCGAACTTGCTCCCCGTAAGACCTACCTTGTCGCGAAGTACCCAAAGTAGTGGCATATCTGCTTCAGCCTCAACGACTGTTTGTGTTCCATTAATTTCTAATGTGTAACCTGGCATGCTGTTCCCTGTTGTTGTGTTTACCGGCGAGGCACAACCGGAATATTCGCAGACTGCCGTTTTCTCCTGTTTATCGCAATAGTCGTTAGTCGGCAGATCATGGATAGTTATTAAGGAGCGATTGCTGCCCTTTCTAAAGCCGGTCCTGCACCCGGGGAGACCCGTCTAAGTTCGAACAAAAAATCAGTGAGCACTGAACTTGCCCTATCTTCAACGAATGAGGCTTATAATGCGTATTCTCAAAAATATGGATTCAGGATGAATGCCGCGATCTTCGTGGACGTGCAGAACATCTACTACACAACCCAGCAGGCTTTCGGTCGAAAATTCGACTATCGAAAACTATGGCGGAAACTCGACAACGAATTTGACATTGTTACAGCCAATGCCTACGCCATCCATAAGGGTGATGATCAGCAGCTGAAGTTCCAAAATGCATTGAAGAGCATTGGCTTCACGGTAAAACTCAAACCCTACATTCAGCGAAGGGACGGCTCCGCTAAAGGTGACTGGGATGTCGGTATCACTATCGATGTATTGGAATCCGCCCGAAACGTCGACACTATAATCCTGCTATCGGGTGATGGTGATTTCGATATGTTGCTGGAGAAGGTCAAGACGGGATACAAGGTGACGGCGGAAGTCTATGGTGTCCGCGAGCTGACCGCCAAATCGCTGATCGATTCAGCGAGTTTTTTTCACCCTATTGATGAGACGCTACTCATCTAGAATTGACTTCAATGCTCATCGACTCCACCTTGGCCCGGTTGGAATCTGAGCACTATCCCTGAATCCTGATTGTTCCTGCTGCGACCTACGTGGTAAAACTTCAATCAGATCAGGAAGAGGCAGAGCAGTTGAATACCAAAGTAAATCTGAACCCGGACGTCGTCATTGTAGGTGCCGGTATTGCTGGCAGTGCGCTGGCTTATGTACTGGCGGAAGCTGGCCTCAGTATCGTTCAACTGGAAAAGACCCTTGAACACAAAGATGTCGTCCGTGGTGAATGGTTGGCGCCCTGGGGTGTCCTTGAAGCGACCCAGCTTGGCCTGACGGAAGTTTACGAAAAGGCAGGCGCGCATCGACTCTCCCGTCATATTAGCTACAGCGAGTTTCTAAGCCACGACGAAGCGGAAGCCATGACCTTTGAAATGGCGCGCGACTTCCCGGAAGTACCACTTTGTCTTGGACATCCAAAAGCCTGCAATCTGTTGAACAGTATGGGTGTCGATAGTGGCGTAACACTTTGCCGTGGCATCACTCGGCTGCAGGTGACCCCGGGGAAACCGCCTAAGGTGGATTTCGCATGGCAAAATGCCAGTTACACCCTAACGCCTCGATGGGTCGTTGGTGCAGATGGACGGAACGGCGTGGTTGCCAGGCAGATAGGTTGCGTCACCGAGCATGACCAGGAGCATCATTTGTTCTCGGGCATGCTTGTTGAGAATGCCCATGACTGGCCAGAAGACCTTCAGGTTATCGCTACCGAAGGCGATGCGAATGTTCTCGCCTTTCCCCAGGGGGAAGGCCGCATACGTGTTTATCTTGGTTGGCCAAAAGAAGACCGGGCGCGGCTGGTTGGCCCGGAGGGACCCAAACACTTCCTTGAAAGCTGGCAGTTAGAATGCGTTCCTTTAGCATCGGTCATCGTTAACGCGACTCCCGCGAGCCCCTGTATCGCCTATCCAAATTTCGATGCCTGGGTCGACTCCCCGGTGCGCGAAGGTGTTGTGTTGATTGGGGATGCCGCAGGAAGAAATGACCCGATCATCGGTCAGGGGCTTTCAGTTTCACATCGGGATGTGCGCCTGGTGCGAGATGCCATGCTGGGCGAAAAGGACTGGTCCACGGATATCTTCAATGACTACATCACTGAGCGGCAGGAGAGAATGTCTCGCCTACGCACCGTCGCTCGACTCACCAGTCTGAAAGATAGTGCCTTTGGCGAAGCAGGTAAGAAAATGCGCCATGAAATCCATGAACGGGTCGCTAAACAGCCGGAACTGGCAACACCTAACGCGGCGGCCTTTATTGGCCCTGAAGTGTTGCCAGCCGATGTCTTTTCGGACGCATTTACCCGTAAAATTGTCGGCCAACCGATTTGGTCGGACCTGCCGTAGTAGCCTTGGATATCTCGCGAGCGCCTGGAGCGTTCGGGATGTACAAAATAAAAATAGAGCATCATTAGGGGTTCCATCGGAACCCAGATAGACAATGAAGCATCACCAGCAATGAGGATAGTATGAGTAAAGAAGTTAAATTTGTAGACGGGCTTAGAGCCTTTAAACCACACGCTAACGCGCCGGACTTCGTAAAAGCTGCTCTGGAGATAAACATCAGTGAACTGGTTGGCTGGCTTAATGCACAGGAAGGGGAAAAAGTACGGCTCGACCTGAAAGAGTCGAAGAGCGGAACATACTATTGC
>JABBBA010000395.1:0-4140 GCA_018607685.1 K189A clade bacterium
GTGCAACGGCGAAGCCGCCGATGCCGGTGAAAAAGGCAGCCACACCCGCGCCGATCCAACCGATCGGGACGGCCCGTTCGAGCTGACCTGCGCCCAGGTTAACGCCAATCAGTGCATTCATCGAAACACCCAGGCCAAACACCAGGGGAATGATAAGAAACTCAATCCGGGACCCGATGCCGTAACCGGCCAGCGCCGCCACACCGAAGGAACCTACAAGAATATTGAGGCCGCTGAGTGTGCTAACGGTCAGTATAGGAGAAATTGAAGACGGTAACCCGACGCGAAGTATCGCGGCGAACAGGGATTGCCCCAAATGCCGCGCTGACCAGCGAAGTTTCAAAGGGGACTGATCATTCAGTAAACCCCGGATCAACAAAATATTACTAAAAGCAGCCACGGTGATCACTGAAACCGCAGCACCGGCGATCCCCATACTGGATATGCCAAACCAGCCGAGTACTAATATGCCGGAAAGCGGAATCTGGATAAATGCGCCAAGAAACATAAGCAAAGCCGGGAACTTCATGTTCCCCATCCCACGATAGACGGCATTGAGTAGCGCCATGCTCCAGATCAGGGGGCAGCCACTGAACAGAATGAGTGCATAGAGTCGTGCCTGTTCAAGTACAGCCGGGTCGTTGCTCATCAGTCTCAGCAACGGGTCTAGTGCGAGGAACATCAATGCGAGGAAACTGAAACCGGCGATAAGGGCGATTGCCAAAGCGTGCCAAATCAGCCGCTCTGCAGTGTCTGTTTCATTGGCTCCCATGGCTCTGGCTACAGCACCGGTGACCCCGCCGCCCATTGCGCCATTAGCCAGCATCTGGATTAACATCAGCAACGGAAACATCAGTGCCATCGCGGCGAGGGATACCGTTCCCAGCTGCCCCACGTACCAGACTTCTGTCATGTTGACAGTGGTCTGCACAAAAAAGGCTGCGGCATTAGGGCTCGCCAGCTTTAACAGAAGAGGTAAGGGCGGCGCTGTGAGCATTTTGTGCGTGCGATCTGCTACAGGTGTGCTCATTGGCAGGACGGTTAATCGAGTGAGGGTCTAGAGTAGTCGATGGTAACCGTGGGGTGTGCGCTTTTTCATCCGACTGATGACGTGTTATTCAGCGTTCAGAATGTTAAGTACGAACCCCGAATATGTCCCTGGCCTCCCGGGAGAGAGATTCCTGGAAGTCCGGGTGCGCAATGGCGATGAGGTCTTTTGCGCGTTCGGTCAGCGAGCGTCCGCGCAGACGTGCGATACCATACTCTGTGATGATGTAATCAACATTTGCGCGGCTGGTGACCACGCCGGCTCCGGGGGTCAGTGTGCTGACCAAGCGAGATAATTTGCCACCCGCGGCGGTGCTGGGTAGCGCAATGATGGACTTTCCGTTCTCTGAAAAATGAGAGCCCAGGACAAAATCGACCTGCCCACCAACACCGGAATAGATCTTGTTACCGATTGAATCGGCAACTACCTGACCACCAAGATCAATTTGCAATGCGCTGTTAATTGACGTCACCTGCCTGTTTCGGCTGATCACCATTGGGTTGTTCACGTACTCTATATCCAGGAATAAAACAGTGGGATTATCGTTAACGAATTCGTAGACCTTGTGGCTGCCAATCGTAAAGCCCGTGACAGTCCTCCCTCGGCGAACTGCTTTTTGTGAGTTATCGACGCTACCGGATTCGATAAGGGGTAGAAGTCCGTCCGAAAACATCTCTGTGTGTACGCCAAGATTTTTAAGATGATGCAGGTTAGCCAGGGCTGCATCCGGGATTGCACCGATGCCCATTTGCAGACAATCACCGTCCCTAATGAGGCTTGCAACCTCTTCCCCGATTTTTTGTTGCACGGGGGTGATCACTCCCTGTGGCAGGCTTGTGAGAGGAATATCTTCCGTATACGCGTAGTCAATGTCCTTGAGTGCGATAAAACTCTCGCCGTGTGTCCTTGGCATTGATGGGTTGATATGAGCGATTATTCTGCCGGCGACATCGCAGGCGGATTTTGTCGCTTCAACGGACACGCCGAGCGAGCAGTTGCCGTGTTGATCGGGGCTTGAAACCTGGATCATTGCCACATCAAGTTTCTGCATACCTGAACGGAATAATTTCGGAATCTCAGAGAGGAAAATAGGAACGTAGTCGGCACGGCCTTCATTGATAAGTTGACGCGTATCCTTGCCTGCGAAAAAGACCCGGTTTCGAAGGTGTCCCTCCAGTTCAGGCCGGCAAAGCACTTCTGATTGTTCCAGGTGTAGCTGCAGGATACTGACGTCACGCAGGTTCTCTGGTGCATAGTCAGCGAGGGCGGCCAGTAATCTCTTTGGCGTTGCTGCCATTGAGTGCGCCCAGATAGCCTCGCCGCTTTTGATGTTTTCGATGGCCTCTTTGGGCGTTGAGCAGTGTTTCGTCACGTGATGTCCGTTTGAGATAAATGTATTTGGTTGCGTTGCAATATCACGCTCGGGAGAGTTCCATATAGCCTGCCTGTGCCTCATATCCGACGAAGGTTTTACCCAACTCTTCGTCGTGTCGATTTGAGATGAGCCCTGGTCCGCCATCTCCGTGGAGGCCCAGGCTGTTAGATGGAGAAGCTGTTGTGCTTCATCACCTGTCGCCACGAGTGATTCCTTCATCGCCTTCATGCTGATACAAGGGGTGCTTGTCACGCTGATTTGATGATGGCATTAATAATGCCTTCAGATACCGGTGAGCACTACCTAAATATTTGGTATGCATGCCAGGGGATAGGGCCAGTCAGGTTTTTTGTAATGACAAGGACTGCATCCATCGAAACCGGTGGCCCGGAGAGATCAAACTCACTTCAGGCTACAGGCAGGGGCTGGTTTAGGTTCGAAAGCGTTGAAGATCAGGGTCTGTTAATCCATTCCCCCGTCGCATCTTCACGCTTGCCAAAGGCAGGCTTGTTGCTGAAAGTCTCTTCCACCCAGGCCAGTGCCTGTTCCTTGTTAAGGCTGGTGTCCCAGAGAACGCCATCAGGTTGCGCAACATGCCATGGCGTGTCCCAGAAGACCTCCAGGCCGTTGCCTTCGGGATCGTTGAAGTAAAGCGATAGCGTATTACCGTGGGATAACGGCAGGATGTCCACACCGGCAGCTTCGAGTTTAGCGTTTAGCGTTTTGACATCGTCGAAAGACTCGACTCGAAAAGCCAGGTGATTAAGCGAATTGGACGGGTCCTCGTCCTTTCGTGAGGTAACAATTGCAAGCTGGTGATGCTCGTCCTCTTTCTGGCTCATGAAGATAATATTAGGCCCGTTTTCTGCGATGGGGCCCCGGTCGCTGACATTAAAGCCCAGCGTTCCGGTGTAGAAATCCAGGATTTTCTTTTCATCTCTTACATTGAGTACTGCGTGTGACCAGCTAAGTTTCATGATGTTATTCCTCCAAATATCAGGCTCTTTAGCCTCATGGTTACTGCGTTTCAGGGTTTGTTAATGTCAATTTTTTCGCCAGTTTCGCAACAAGGTTGTCTACATCGTTTGACTCATCGGTATGCCCGAATACCAGTCGGTCGGGCCGCACAATCGCGACCTCAGAATGCTCAAACAGGCGATCAAACCGACCACGGACAGTCGACAGGCCCCCCAGGGATACTACTCTTATATCCAGTTGTTTCAGAATTGTCTGGGTTTGCGCGGATAGTTCCGGTTTTTCATTTGATCGTGTGACGAGCGCGAACCCGTCACCCAGAAGATCATCCAGTTTCAGCATTGTGTCATCGGCATCGGTTACTTCGGGTTGCGCGAAAAGGTATCCGGTGGAGCCGGTATCACTCACCTGTTCCATCAGGATGATGCCATCCCGAATAGGCGGCTGGGATCGTCCCTGGCCGTAGCCTGACGATCGCAACGCTGCAGGCGTTTCCGGCGGATTAAGGCCATTACGCTGTGCACGCTCCACATCTGCCATGTGATCCATCAGTTTGCCAACGGAGACTGCCCATTCAACAAGATCATGGGCATGGGCACTTCGTTCTGCCTCATAACTATCCAGGAGAGCAGGTTCGCATACGCCTCGAATCACCAGCGGTAGCTTCCACGCGAAATTAATCACATCCCGCATACCGGCGTTCATACCCTGACCTAGAAAAGGAGGGGTCTGGTGAGCGGCA
>JABBBA010000395.1:4150-6183 GCA_018607685.1 K189A clade bacterium
GGTCCATTCATCGATCAGTGACATGATGCGTTCGTCAACAAGCATTTCTTCAGCTGTTTCGCCCGGGAGCATCTTGAATTCCCAGCGCCGGTAAGGATCCTTTGTACACACGTAGGTGGTAATACGATCTGGATCACACACCTGCAGGGTATCAACGCCCAGGGTATGTCCTGGCTTGATCAAAACATCGACAACGAGCCAGTCGGCGTCATACCCGAGACTTTGCCAACCCGAGTCCAGCGACTTGCGGACGAAACTAGCGGCACCATCCGTTCCCAGGGCATAGCGGCCTGCCAATGTCTGTTGTTCGCCGCGCTCGGTCGCCATGATGAGGACTGCTACGTCATCCGCTCTATCGGTGACTTCTATGGCTGAATGTCCAATGAACGCGGTGACGTTAGGATGAGATAGCGCCTGTTGTCGCAGATAGCCTTCAAACTCCGGCTGATCGAACATGTTCATTGGCTGCCAGCCGTTAGGGCCGAATGATGTCGAGTCATGGCCAAACAACCATTCCCTGTTTGAGTTGGCAAAACCCGCTCTCTCTCCAGGCCGCACCCTCTGCATCAGCTGGCTGACTGCTTCGCCGCGGCCCACAGCCTGAAAGGCGCGAATAATTTCACTGTCCAGGTTCACTGCCCGGGGTAACTGGTAGACCTCCACCTCCGGTTCGACCACAGCGACCTTCAGTCCGGCCTCGGCCAGCAGGATTGCCGCGGTACAACCGACGGGGCCAAGGCCAATAATGATCAGGTCGTAGGGTGGATTATGCTTGCTTAATGAATAATTGACTGCAGTCATGTTTAAAAGTTACCATTATTGACTGCAGTCAGTCAACGCGAATCAAGGATCCGGAAACACTATGCCCAAGCCATTAACCGCAAGAACGACAGTCGCGAGTGATGAGACAGATAGCCTGTCTCGCGTAGAGCGAAAGCGCAGGGACACGCGGGGTCGCATTGTCCGGGAGGCAGAGTCGCTGATGAGAAGTCGACCCATTGATGAAATTACTATCCAGGACATAACTGATGCGTCGAACATTGGCCATGGTACTTTCTACCTGCATTTCAAATCGAAATATGAGGTGCTTATCCCGATTGTCGAACAGGAGGCCATACGCTGGGATGAAATCATTCAGCAGCGTATGAGTGATGTTGATGATCCTGCCATTGTGCTCGCCAGCTCATCGCGATATATGGCGAGGGTCATCGTGGCGGACCCGCTCTGGCGGTGGTTTCTGCAACACTCAGGTGTGCCGGTCGATGACATGCGCCAGGCGATCGGGCGGTTTGGTGCCAGGGACTTCGGTCGCGGTTTAATGTCGGGTCGGTTCAAGGTCCCGGAGTTAAGCATTGCATCCAGTTATATGTTGGGCGGTTTTGTTAATGGATTGCTCGCGAGTTTTGATTCGGCTAACCCCGATAGAACGATTGACCAGATGGTCGAAATGTTTCTCCGGGTGGTAGGTCTGGATCCGGAAGAAGCAGAGCAAATTGCCAACCTTCCTTTGCCGGGGTTGGAATAGACGATACTCAGGAAGTACAAAAGTGATGGATTTGCCGATAGGTAAAACACACTGTTAACAAACATTTAAATGAATGCTGAATGAACACCGAGGAGAAAAAATAATGAAACTGGCCACCTATTCGACGTCTGACGACGCTGCACCAAGAGTCGGTCTCGTGCGCGACGATGAAATCGTTCCACTTGGCGACAATGGTATTGAGGGCGATATGACGTCGCTGCTTGAAGCGGGGATTGATAACGATGCTATTGAGGCGGCGACAACAGGAAAGCCCGGATTGCCCCTGGCCTCTGTCATATTGCATGCTCCTGTACCGCTCCCGGGGAAAATACTCGCCATCGGTCTTAACTACGGTGATCACATCGCTGAAACCGGTATGGAAAAACCTGCATTTCAGATGTGGTTCAACAAACAAAGAAACTGCGCCAACGGTCCCTATGCTGACATCAACCTGCCGGTGGTCTCGGACAAGCTCGACTATGAGGCTGAGCTTTGCCTGGTCATTGGC
>JABBBA010000199.1 GCA_018607685.1 K189A clade bacterium
CCCCAACTATTAACCATCTGACTACCCGCATCAACCTCGCCCAAAGCTTTCGCCTTGGCAAAACAATCGATCCTCTGTTTAATAGGCGCAGGAGTGAGTTATCAACAACTATGACTACATTATAGTAGGAGCGGGATCTGCTGGCTGCGTGCTGGCCAATCGCCTCTCGCAAAACCCGGACAACCAGGTACTTCTAGTGGAAGCCGGCGGTAACGACCTGCATCCTTATGTAGGAATGCCCAAAGGCATGGCGAAACTCGTCCAGCATCCCCGTTTCACCTGGGCGTTTCCCATCAAGCAACCAAGAAAACCCGGGCTCCCTGCAAGCGAGGTCTGGATTCGTGGTAAATCTCTGGGTGGGTCCAGCTCCATTAATGGAATGATCTACTCCCGGGGACATCCGCAGGACTATGAGGAATGGAACACCCTGGGCGGACCGGGTTGGGGCTGGGAGGACATTTTGGCGGTGTATCGCCAGATTGAGTCACATGAACTCGGGGAAGCAGATCACAGGGGAGGAGCCGGCCCTCTTCCTGTTTCTACGGGACAATTCAGGTATCCAATCGCTGAGCAGCTGATCACTGCCGGTGTCCAGTTTGGTCTTGAGCGCAAAGAAGACCTGAACGACGAAACCCTGGAAGGTATCGGTTATTACAATCACAACATCAAAAACGGCCGCCGGATGAGCGCATCTCGCGTTTTCCTGAAGCCTGCAATGAAACGCAGCAATCTCACCGTCGTAACCGGAGCCCATGCGAACAAAATCAACTTTGTGGATGGCAGGGCTGCCAGTATCGACTGCGAGGTGGGTGGTTCCCCAACGACATTTCAGTGTCGCGGCGAGATCGTACTCAGCGCGGGCGCATTACTTTCACCAAAACTATTGCAGCTATCCGGTATTGGTCCTGCAGGTCTGCTTAACTCACTGGGTATCGACATTATTCATGACAGCCCCGACGTCGGGAGAAAACTAAGGGAACATCTTGGCTTTTCCATGCCCCATCGATTAAAAAATGGCAGGGGCATCAATCATCGCTTCCGTGGCGCAGGCCTGGTAGCCAGCGTGCTGCAATACTACCTGACCCATACCGGGCCAATGGCAACCGGGCCTTTCGAAATAGGCGCATTCGTTCGTTCCATGCCGGGAGCAAATCGGCCGGACACACAGCTGTATTTGGGTGCATTTAGTTACGCGCGATCAGACGACAACTTCCCTGTGCAACTGAACAAACCGGACAGCCAGCCCGGCATTACGATTTACGGCCAGCTACTCAACCTGACCAGCGAAGGCGAAATTAGTATCGAAAGCGCTGACCCGAAAAAACCACCTTCAATTAAACCTAACTGGCTGAGCACAGAATATGACCGAAAAGCGGTGGTCGCAATGGTCCGTACCATGCGTAGGTATGTACAACAGCCCGCCGCGGCCAACTATTTTGGTAAAGAACTGATCCCCGGTGACGATTGCCAGAGCGATGAACAAATTCTGGAAGCTGTACACCGCTTGTCGACCAGCGGGCTTCATGCCACCGGCTCCTGTCGCATGGGAAAGGATGAACAGTCAGTTGTCGACAACCAGCTCCGTGTCAGAGGCGTTACCGGGCTTAGAGTCGCTGATTGCTCCATCATGCCCGCACTTCCCAGCGGCAACACGAATGCCCCCGCGATGGCAGTTGGCTGGCGGGCTAGCGAGATCATTCTGAATGGGAAAATTTAGCCCTATCTGTAGCACTATATAAGGAAAACCAGACTATCGATTCTCAACATCTTGTGCGGCAACGATTCATTTTCATGACCGCACTTATACTGGCGGGTGAAGCCGTATACGCATTGCCGTTTCACATCACCCGCTTCTTTCGCCCAACAGTACTTGAAGTATTTGACCTGACCGCAACGGAACTCGGTGCAGCCCAGGGCATTTATGGCATCGTCGCCATGGTCGCCTACTTCCCCGGCGGGCCATTGGCCGACCGCTTCCCGGCACGAAAGCTCCTGGCATTTTCCCTCTGGACCACCGCGCTGGGCGGTGTCTATATGACAGGGTTTCCTGGCTATCTCGGATCGATTTGGCTTTGGGGCTTTTTTGGCATCACCACCATTCTTTTTTTCTGGGCCGCCCTCATAAGGGCTACCCGGGACTGGGGCGGAGACAATGCCCAGGGCCGTGCATACGGACTACTTGATGGCGGCCGCGGGCTATTGGCAGCACTTCTGGCATCAGCCGGTGTTCTGGTTTTCAGCCTGACATTCCCTGAGGATGCAGCTACCGCTTCCCTGCAGGAAAAAAAGGACGCCCTGTTCCAGGTGATCTGGGGCTACAACATCGTTACTGCGCTGGCCGGTGTTTTTGTCTGGTTTGCCATTCCCGATGCCCATCCGAATGAAGCAAACGGCAAAGAGCACTCGCCAGATGACACCATTTTGAAACACATCACCGCAGTACTCAAAATACCTGCGGTATGGATGCAGGCGGTTATCCTGCTTTGCGCCTACGTTGCCTACAAGGGATTTGATAACTACTCCCTGTTCGCTGTCCAGGCCTACGGTATGAACGAAGTGGATGCCGCCGCGATCGTGACTATAGGGGCATGGCTGCGACCCATTGCCGCACTGGGCGCCGGCCTGCTGGGCGACCGATTCAATGTATCCCGAATGCTGGCGCTGTCCTTTCTCTTTCTGCTCGCTTCAGATTTGTTTTTCGCCTTCACGACACCTATTGCGGGTGCAGCGTGGATTCTTCTCGGTAATATTCTGATCGCGTCAACGGCAATATTCGCCATGCGTGGTTTGTATTTTGCATTATTCGAGGAAGCGAAGGTCCCGGTTGTCATGACCGGCACCGCAGTTGGTCTCGTCTCGGTGGTTGGATATACACCGGACATCTTCGTGGCACTGGTCGCCGGTATCCTGATCGATGCCAACCCGGGTGCAACAGGCCACCAACACTTCTTCATGTTTCTCTCGGTGTTTGCGGCAATCGGGCTTGCGGTCAGCTTCGCCCTGATGCGTTTATTGCATCGGAACGAAGCCGCCCAAAACTAATCCTGTTCCATTGACCAGGTTTTACTGGTCTGGCGCGCCAGTTCCCACTCGGACAGGGACTCATCCACCACATGATATTGCGGACGTGATTTCACTTCTACTGTTTCAATACCGTGACGGGTCTGGGTTTGTAGTTCAACCTGTGGCATAGACATGGTGTGCGCCTTTCATCATTAAGAGTTTGTCTTCATTTCAGACAGAGGCAATTTAGCAGCGGGAGTGAAAATCGATTAAGGAATAATTAGAAAGTAATATATTCCAATTTGGAAAGGGACGGCCTGGACAGACATTACCGCTTGAAGCGGCGAATGCGACCCTTATAGGGTTGAGCGTCCTGTTGATAGGGCACAGTCTCTATTTCCGACTGAAGAAATCCTGAAACCAGCATCGCCTTGCTGAACTTCGCAGCATTCCCTCTCCCGGGGTCGATAATAATAACTTCGCACTTTTCCTTTGCATGTCGATTGACAAAAGCTGACAACAACGCCGCATGATCCGGCTGATAGAGAATATCGCTGCCAAGGATCAGGTCAAACTCCCCGAGATCGGTATCCTTCTGCTCCCAACCTGTGCGCACAAACGGGATGGCGCGACCTTCGTTTAGCGCAACATTCAACTGAAGATAGGCGTCGGCCTCGGGATGATGATCCGTTGCCGTGATATCCGCCATCCTGGAATTCAGCATCAGGCTTGTCAGCCCAACGCCGCAACCAACTTCCAGTATGCGCTTGTTCTCGATATCAAACGTTTCCATCAGCTGCGCAAGAATCTGGGACGACTCCCAGATAACGCCAAATAGCGGCCATATCGCCTCTGTGACACCCATTCTCTCGGCGACGCCGTGTGGATCGCTAAACTGCTGGGTGTCGCGAAGGGTCCTAACGTGAACATCAGTCCCGTCAAACTCGATTGTCTGGTATCGATACCTTAATTGGCTGGGTTCAGGGATACGGGAGCACCGTAGAGAGATACTAGAGCCTACTCCTTCCACCGGTTGATTGCGACCGTCCGGCGCCCGAGACACGAATATTCCTTGCTTTAAGCAATTCGGCAACCTAGACTGCGCGCGCTGGTCTTAGATCGGCCACGTCATCTTGATTTGAAAGCACTGGGTACCCCAGTCGCCCCTCACCTCGAGGCCAGCCAGGCAAGTAACGCCACTGCCTCAACTCTCTATGTCGTCCAGCGCATTTGTGCGCCCTAACATTGCAAAATATTGCGGTGAATTACATCATTGCGCCCGTAAAATGGCGCCAGGAAAGAATATGAGTTTTAATGAACTTGGCTTGTCCGAGCCACTACTAAAAGCAATATCCGACAGCGGATATACAGAACCAACCGCCATTCAAGCAGAGGCGATTGGACCGGTCCTCTCAGGTAAAGACCTGATGGCATCTGCCCAAACCGGAACCGGTAAGACTGCAGCATTCACACTGCCACTATTGGAAAAACTAAGCCGGTTAGACAATCCCGGAAACCATCCACGTGTTTTGATTATCACTCCAACCCGTGAACTCGCCGCCCAGATCGAAGCATCTGCCCACACCTACGGAAAGTACCTGACACTCCAGTCACTGGCTGTCTTCGGCGGTGTGAAAATAGGCCCGCAGATCAAAAAACTACGTCAGGGTATCGACATCCTGGTTGCGACCCCCGGTCGCCTGCTGGACCTGAGTCAACAGGGTGCCGTAAACCTCAAGAACATCGATGTGCTGGTACTTGATGAAGCCGATCGTATGCTTGATATGGGTTTCATTCCTGACATCAAGCGCATCCAGAAACTGCTGCCGGACACCAAGCAAACGCTTATGTTCTCGGCGACCTACTCAGCAGAGATCAGAAGGCTGGCCCACGACTATCTGTCAAACCCGGTTGAGGTGAGCGTCACACCAAAGAATGCTGCGGCTCATACCGTTGAACAGGTGCTGCATCCGGTAGACAAAAGACGGAAGTCTGAACTGCTCCAGCATCTCGTAAAGTCGAACGGCTGGTCACAGGCCCTCGTTTTTTCAAAAACCAAGCACGGGGCAAACAAGCTCACCCGCGACCTGGTGAGAATCGGTGTTCGTGCCTCAGCTATCCATGGCAACAAAAGCCAGGCCCAGAGAACCAAAGCATTGGAAGATTTCAAACGCGGCAAGGTTGAAATTCTTGTGGCCACGGATATCGCCTCCAGGGGAATTGATATCTCGGAGCTACCAATGGTGATCAATTTCGATCTGCCACACGTACCGGAAGACTACGTCCACCGTATTGGCCGTACAGGCCGGGCCGGAACCACAGGCAATGCGATCTCCCTGGTCTGCGCGGATGAATCCAAACAGCTTCGGGATATAGAACGAGTGATCAGCAAACCTCTGGAGCGTGTCGAAATAGAAGGTTTCGAACCCGATCATGTTCTACCACTTTCCAGCACCAGTCACGATCAATCAGGGAATAGGTCAGGAAACAGATCGGGCTATTCCAGGGGCAATAGCTCAAGAGGGAATGGTTCAAACGGCAATAGTCGAAATCGACCCAGACGCAACCGGAATTCATCTTCGAATTCCAGAACGAACAGGCAAGCGTCTGCCTAGTAAGGCGTTTTGGAACAAGGCTGGCGGACTTATTTGAATATCCTCATTTAGATAAGCTCGCGCCTCGTTGTAGTGTCCCGCGGATGCCAGAAGGTGCACCCCGCTCCTGCAACTCATGACGGGCTCCTGACGTTCGTGAATTGAGTGTCACGCACTTTCACCGTTCAGCGATCTGCAATGAGGACAAACAGTCCTGCGGGAATCGACGCCGCATACAACTCCCATGCGAACCCTCCTCGCTTGCCGGCCTGCTTTCCGTAAACATTTTGCTGGCTGGTTATTCGATAACAGTCACACTTCCCCGAAAGACCTCACCACGGACTAGAAGCCCTACAATCAGCATGATTTGGGGGAAATGGAAAAAAGAAACTGACAAAGGACGCTAAAGGAGTCCAAAGGGGAATGGATTTACCTACACGATCTGTCATAAAGTGTTGGACAACACCCTCTATACAACAGGTCAAGGATGACCGAAGGAGTCTAGGAATGGACGCAAAATCCCTCAGCGAGGCATTGCTCAAG
>JABBBA010000130.1:0-2131 GCA_018607685.1 K189A clade bacterium
GGACAGCGACAAAATGGCGGCAGATACCATGGGCCAACTCAGCGATGACGAACGTGGACCGGCACTGGAAGCAGACTCAAAACGCATGCCGAACGAACTGAAAAAACGCGGTCTTGAATAACGCTATCTGATTTAGCTCGATAACCCAGTCAATACCGCATCGTCCAACGCTCTTTTTTTGATACTATTGTCAACGGAAGAGCGTTGCACCCGGTGGTGTGCCCGGCCTTCAAAGCCGTTGAGCTGCTGTTAAAGTGGCTGGTGGGTTCGACTCCTACCTCTTCCGCCAAATAACGTTATGATAATAAGTATTCTTCAGTAGAGCAGCCTCACCCCCCCCCAAACTATCCCATGACTTGTGTGCTTCGTTCTCAGAAGGCATCGCCTGATACTCTGAAAAGTTATCGGCTTAAGGTTTCTAGGTCACTCGAATAACGCGTCAATAATACAAGCGTGCGTCATTGGAGGCTGCAGATTCGGAGACACTGTATCGAGTCTGGCGAGTATCACTTCTGCCAACTCGCGTGAACTCGTTTCGTTCGGCGCTAGAATCGACGCTCTGCCAGCCCGCTCCAGGTCAGCTGCGTTAGCGAATTGGTCAGTCGAGAACGGTAACACCAGCTGTCGCACTCCAGCTCCAAGGCACTCCTGCACACTGTTGTTCCCACCGTGGTGAATCGCTAGGTCTGCCCAGGGCAACATGGCTACTTGCGGCAGCTCCCGTGCTACTACCCAGTCGTCAGGAAGTGGCCCCAGATCTTCTATCGGCATTGAACCAATGGCCATTGCAGCCCGCGCACCGACATGACGGAGGGCGTCGGCAACGAGCTTCAAAACATCAACCCGGTGGGACAAAAATGTACCAAGCGCAACGTAAATTTGTGGACGATTGTCCTTTGGATGGCGCCAGGCGCTCAGCTCTTGAGGCAATGTCTCTTCTCTCAAGAGGGGGCCCACGAACCGATGATCTGAGTTTACCTCCGCCGAGCGAAACGAACTGTGATAGCTGGAGACACTGTTATACAGGACCCTTCGGCCATGCACTCTGAAGGCGTCCTCTACCGGTACACGCTCCGGCGCTACAGATGCCAGTGCGGTATTCCATCGATCTGTAAAGGCTGCGGTGACAGTATCAGCAAGATGCTCAACCTCGCGAAGTTTCTCCGGATCGGGGCGCAGGCACCCTGGCCACTCGGCTGGAATCCCGTAACGTTCATTGCCTACAGGTAACTGGCTGGGGTGCCCAGGCACCAGTGTCATGAAAGATTCTCCGAGCGCATACATCGCCAGAGTTGACCCAAAAGACACATGGTCAACCAGCACTTCGTCGGGATCGAGATCTTTGTACAGTGAAGTGATGGAACCAACCACCTGCTCTGGTTGCCACAACAGATCGATTTGCCTTTGCATAGCCTGATAGCGAATCGTCTCCAACGCGCCCCGTCGAGTGGCTGCAAGGAAGCGCTCGATTGATGGATCTTTGGTAACAACACCGCTGTTCGAAGTCGCAGCAAGATTCAGCTCCCGCCACTCAAAGCCCTCGGCTTTGACACGTGATCGTAAACCGTGACCTGTCGCAATCACTACTCGCCGACCGTCCTGTTTAGCAGCACGAGCCAGCACGGCCAACGGACCATAATGGGAGACATAGTCAGGGCTGATAACCAGCAACGTCATTATCAGACCGGCTCTGACTGATAGATGCTGACTAGCTGTGTCGCCATCGCCTCAACTGAATAGTGCTCTTCAACCATCGTTTTAACCCGCTCGACACGATTCGGACGGTCGACGAGCGTTCCCCCGCCGAGTATCCCTGCCGCGAGATTGGCGCCGGGGTCAACAAGCATGCCCGTATCACCGTGCGTCACATAGGTAGGTGGACCTCCAACGCTCGGTGCAATCACCACCAGGCCGGCGGCCAAAGCTTCGATCAATGCAAGACCAAATTCTTCCTTGAGAGCCCCATCGACATAAAGCCCCCCTTCCGACCAGTATCCGGCGCGACCTCGAGCAGCGGCTACCAGCAGCTTTGCAATGTCGGCCCATTTGTTTCCTAACTTTCTCTGCGCCTCGTATATCGTCCGCTCCTCCTCCTGGGTCCATACCCCTTTGTTGATGGTCGGGTCCAGGT
>JABBBA010000130.1:2141-6085 GCA_018607685.1 K189A clade bacterium
CAGCACGGAATTGCTGACCACCGATTTGCTCAGATCGATGGCATCCAGCACCGTTCTCTCAGCCTGTGACGGGTTAACCAGATCGCCGCCAACGAGTATAAGGTTGTAGCGTGCATTGAGAAGCGGCTCAGAGACCCATGCCGCGGCAACTCTTTCCATCCCTTTGACGGGGTTAAAACGCCCAACACTCAAGAGTAGTGGCAAATTCCGACGATTCTTCGGAATCTTATCGGCGAGCTCGGCCAGGATATCGGGTTGCGCCTGAACCCGCTTTTCATCACTGCAGTAGTTCGCTTCTGCCCTACGAATCAGATTGACATCAATGCCCTCCGATACCACCGCCGTTCGTTGCCCATGCCGGCGAGAGCCGATTCCCAAAACATCTAGTAATTGGCTCGGTTTTGCCCGCGGAAACAATACCAAACGATTTGCGCGTTCGGCCAGTGCCTCGACCAGCCGGGCCCGGAACCAAACGTGCTCTCTGGTGCATAGCTGAACGAATTTTTCCTGATCAAGTTCGCCACGGGATTGAAGTGAGTGAACTACATTGTGAGGATCCGGCGCTGCACTGAAGCAGATCGGAATACCCATTGCATCAGCGACTTCAGCACCGGCGAGCGTACCGGCATCGGCCATACGCAGATGAAGCAGGTCGACTGGTGCCGCTTGCTGCATCACCCGACGAAGGCCACGCTTGATCGATGGCAGGTTTTCCCAGGCGCTGTCCGGCGATTCTGCAGGACACCCATGATTTCCTACCGCAATCATGGCGTAGGTCAATGAAGGATCAGTTGATGTGCTGGATGTGGTGAGGCTATCTTCTAACGTTCCGCGTCCAATGGTCAGCACGTGATCGACATCCGGGTGGTGAGCCAATGCTTCACCCAGTGATACCAGAAGGCTGGCCACGCCACCCGTATCACCAAGACCACCACGGCTAAGTTGCCCGTCCAGGCCTGCTGTCAGCACAAGCTGAGCGATTCGCAACCCGGCGTCGCTGCGCGGAGTGGATGGTGCCTTTGCGGTCGCCAAATCGCTTAGCGCCATTTCGGCGTGAAGGCCGATCAAGTCATCGGCCTTAGCGAGTCTTTTCAACGCCAAATGACTATCAGCACCTGTTCGCTCGCCGAGGGCTCCTATGGCAGCAACTCGCACCGCCAACGCCTCGCCCGGGTCTGCAGCAACCCGCACCAGAAGTTTGTTTGATTGTTCTATAGAACCGATCACGTCGATAAGGCGACCGCGAAGGTGTGCGTCATTGGTACTGTCCAACGCGCCCGAGAGATGCGCTTTGATCTCTCCAGGGCTGTTGGTCGACCACCGGCGCAGTGTACGCAGCGCGTGCATTGAGTCTATTCCACCAACCGCAAGTTGATCGACGAGCGGTCCGAAGGCCGCTTCGCTGGGCATTCTACGACCCAGTAACCAGGTCGCATGACGCCTCACTAACTGAACTGGATGTGACAGAAACTCGATAAGTTGGAGGTCTGCATCGCAGTGCTTCACGGCTACGAGTGACTCCATTGACACCACACTCGCAAAAGCGCTGTGCCGGGCGAATGACCCTAGATCGGCCACAAGCCCTGATGGGTCTAACGAGCGGCTCTCGATGCCTGGAAGTTGAGATGACCGAGTCATGACCGAGACGAAGTCGTCACCGCTCATCATGAGCTCAAGTTCAGCTAAGAAATGACCATTCGACAATACCGCGCAATTGGTTTCGACCAGGCGACGCTTGTGCTCTAGAACTTCGACCGTACTCACAATAAACGCACGCGGCAGCTGACAATTAGATACTTGGACATTAATTAGCTTCTTTTAGATTGAATAGGGTTGGGCCGCGGTGTCGAACGCTCAACACCGTGCATCGGTTGATATATGACACGCAATAGGGGTTTATACGGCGGTGATGAACAAGCAGATCAACTAACGCTAGAGATACATCACTTTCCCTGCCGACAGCACAAGAAACGCTGTCGGCGCATGGTTGAAGTTGCCATGTTTCTCGACGGAGCGCTTTGCAAATGGGGTTGGAGTAAACGGGGCTTAGGATCTGGCACTATACTCTGGCCCGCTATTTACCAACCCCGCTTGACGCTTCGCCCGATCCATATCAGCCTTCCCTGTAACACACGATTCGTGACTCCCAATAAACGTCTAATTCGGTAATAATCACCTCGACAACAATGAGCTAGACAGGACTTTTGAGTGACCTCAATTAGATACTTTTTCTTACTATTCGTATTAACCAGTAGTTCTGCGATTGCCGCGTCGAGCCAAATTTCAGATCAACACGCAGGTCAAAGTTCAGAACAGCTCAGTAACAGCCTCAAAGAAGCCGAGCAAAGAATTTCCAGGCTAACGGTTGAACTTAATAGCGCCGGAGAAGAAAGAAAGCGGATTATCGAAACGCGCCTTAGACGCGAGGAAATGCAACACGCACAGTCGTTGCATGACTATGCAGAGATGTTTCTGTCGTCGGATCCTGATGTATTGTCAGAGGCCGACCTCACTAGCTTACAGGGTTATCTGGCGGCAGAGCCCCCTCTCATCAGAAATAGCCTGTCCCGCACTATCAGTCAGGTGACGCTCCCCGGTAGCGGGCTTACGCCCCAGGAAGTTGTCGCCAGGACAACTAATCTTGAAAATCTTCTAAATGTTTCCAGCAAAATGCACGAACAATTGTTTCGAAACCTTGCTTTGTCACAGCGTGCGGGAATGAGTGTTGAAGCCGAAGAAATTTTGCTAAGACAAGCGACACTGGAGCGAGCCGAGAATGCATCTGCTTATCTTGATGTTGTCCTGAATGATGTCAATGCACTGAAGAGTGAAGCCGCTATCCTGCCTGAGAACCAGGATCTTCAAGCACTGTATCGCGTGCACAAAAAACTGTTAGAAATTGTAGTAGCAGAGCTTAAGGTGGTAATGGGCTCGTTGAACACATTGGGGGAATTTGACACGACAAAATATCGCTCCCAGATAGTATCTGCGTCCGGATCGCTATCCCACGATGTCTTTAATGTAGGTGTGTTCTCGACGTTGATGTCAGGCTGGGTAGACTCCTTTGCTGGCTGGGTTGGTCAAAATGGCCTTGAACTGATTTTCAATCTGCTCACGTTCATCGTGATTGTGGTGGTCAGCCGGACCTTATCTCGATGGGTTAAAAGTATCGTTGAAAAAGGACTCGCGTTATCCAAAGCGCACATGTCGACATTGCTCAAGCGTATGATCATTACGACGGCTGCCACATCTGTCTATGTTATTGGCTTACTAGTCGCACTGTCTCAAATTGGTTTTTCGCTTGGTCCGCTGCTCGCAGGCCTTGGGATCGCAGGCTTTGTTATCGGTTTTGCACTGCAGGACACCTTGTCGAACTTTGCCTCCGGCTTGATGATTCTATTTTACCGCCCTTTCGATGTCGGCGACGTGATTGACTCGAGCGGTGTATTTGGACAGGTCAGTAATATGAGTCTGGTCAATACAACAATCCTGACTTTTGATAATCAGACGCTTATCGTTCCCAACAGCAATATTTGGGGCAACGTCATTAAGAATGTCACGGCACAAGAAGAACGCCGCGTCGATTTGGTTTTTGGCATTGGTTATGGAGATGATATTCCGAAAGTCGAAAAGGTCTTGTGGGATATACTGGAACACCACGAAAAAATTCTCCCGGAACCAAAAGCACTGGTCAAGATCCACGAACTGGGGGAGTCATCCGTCAACATTGCCGTAAGGCCCTGGGTGAACACCGCTGACTACTGGGATGTTTATTGGGACATTACAAGAACTGTCAAAATGCGATTCGACGAGGAAGGTATTTCGATACCCTTCCCGCAGAGAGATCTTCATATCATCAAAGACGACTAGCGCTCTTTTCACCAGGACAGTTGTCTACGCCTTTTACGATACAGGTTTGGCAATACTATCGCGCTGATGTATGT
>JABBBA010000138.1:0-2240 GCA_018607685.1 K189A clade bacterium
CCGCAATCTGGAATCCAAACTACGCCGTCACGGTTTTAAAACGGGGCTACTGGCAGGGGATGTTCCCCAGAAAAAACGCATCCGAACCCTTGAAGAATTCAAATCTGGAGATATCGAGATACTGGTCGCCACAGATGTAGCTGGCCGAGGTCTTCATATCGATGACATCACACACGTCATCAACTATAACCTGCCTGAAGACCCCGAAGACTACGTTCACCGTATCGGTAGAACAGGCCGCGCTGGCACTGAAGGCATTTCAATTACCCTCGCCTGTGAGAATGACTCATTTATGTTGCCGAACATCGAGGAAATGCTTGGAACAAGTCTCCACTGCGAGAACCCGCCAGAGGAGTTAGGTGCAGATATTCCACCACTGCCTCCTATGACTGCCGCAGAACGCGCCAGTATTCCCAAGCGTAACCCTCGCGGCAATGGCCGATCAAACGACAGACAAAATAGCCACAGACGAAGATAAGATTGCTCATTGGCAAATCTGACACCGGAGAGCCTACATGACTGAAAAACCGTTCCCGCTGCTAACGGCCAAAGCCATCAGCGAAACGGTTGAAGTCAAACACGCCCACCAGTTCAACAAGAACGCCATTCGGCACACCAGATCAATCGGCGACCTCCTCGGGCTTGAGCATCTGGGCGTGCACCTGGTCAGGATTGAGCCGGGCAATGACACCACAGAATTTCACTTTCACCACCAGGATGAAGAATTCGTCTACATTCTTGAAGGCAAAGGTACAGCAGAAATCGGTCATGAACTGGCAGAGGTGCAGGCCGGCGACTTTATGGCCTTCACGCAGAACTCATTGCCACACTGCATGCGTAACACCAGCGATGAAGATCTCGTTTACCTGATGGGAGGCACTCGCTCAGACATCGACATCTGCGACTACCCAAAGCTGAATCGTAGAATGTATCGGGAAAATGGCAAAAAAAGCTTTGTAGACCTGGACCAGGTCGATGATGTTTAAGGCGGCAAGCCTGATTGCACTCATCTGGGTTGCGGGATGTTCCTCGCTTCCCTACCAGTCCCTCTCCGGCCCAATAGCGACAGTTAAAAGCGCCGCAGGGCTACCCGGAGTAACAAGAAACAACCAGCCCTATATTCTGGCTGAGCAGTCGAAAATCTACATCGGTGACATTATCAGTACCGACGAACGATCGACTGCCAGATTGGCGCTGGTGTCCGGCCACACCATTAACATCGCGCCGCAAACCCAGTGGCTTGTGATTGACGTCACCTCAAACGGTATCGACTATAAATCCAACTCCAGCCTGTCCCGGGGTGCCCTGCAGGTAAAAGGGCCCGGCGACAGACCCCACGAATTCAACATCCGCACCGCTATTGCAGAACTTCAGACGCTGGCAGCGCATTTCTGGCTGGGTTACCACAAAGGCGACAATGCGGGATTAACCGTGGCTGCGATGGATGGTGTTCCGGTGACAGTGCGTAATCGAAACGGCGAGACTATACTGACCGCACCATTACAAACCACCACCATTGCACCTGGCGTCGCGCCACAAATCACGGTGGACTGGTCCGAACAAAAAATGCAGAACACCATCGACTACTACAACGATCAACGTTAATCGGCAGCCGATATACCAAACAAATGGGCTTCGCCAACCGACCTAAAGAGCCGGAGAGCCCTTCAAAACGGCCATAAGCAAAGAAACCCGCTTTCGACCAGGGAGCACAGCAGCCAGCGAAATGATACGACCAAGGGACATCAGGGCCCCACTCCTAACCTCGCACCCGAGGATAATGCCTAAAATGCAGTCGAACTCTTCGTACATCCTATCGCTAGGCGTGGTACCCTGTGGCCTGGCCTGCCTGCGCAGATAAGCGCCAGGCCTGCGATGCCGCTTAGTTGCGGTATTATGTGTTCTAGTAGGATCATGATCTGATTTTGTATGGTGATAGCAAAAACAGAATTATTTGTTCACCAAAGGTAAAGAGAGCTATGAGTAAAGGTACTGTTAAGTGGTTTAACGCAGACAAAGGTTTCGGTTTTATTACTCCAGAAGATGGCGGTAAAGATTTGTTTGTTCATCATTCAGAAATCCAATCGGGTGGCGAATATGCAACATTGAATGACGGCCAGTCTGTTGAGTTTGAAGTAGGCCAGGGCCAAAAAGGACCCTGTGCAAATAAGGTTGTTGCTGTTTAAGCTGTAACACATAACAAGTAGGCTAGGCGGGTGCGCTCCGCGCACTCGCTTACC
>JABBBA010000138.1:2250-6072 GCA_018607685.1 K189A clade bacterium
CTATGCGTTATTTGCCAACCCCAGGTTAGCTTTCCCCCCATTTATCCCAGAACGTCACCTCTTCCGCCTGTTTCCGATCGGCAGGTTTCAATCTTGCGCCCAGCGTATAAGCAGCAGGCAACATAACAGTCTGCGTCACACCTTCAGGAATATTCAGTATTTTGGCGATGTCGTCTTTGCGCGAAGTGAGCAAGGACGTCCAGGTGGTGCCTATTCCCCTTGCCCGCATGGCCAGCATCAATGACCAGGCAGCTGGCAGGATGGAGCCAAAAAAACCAATCTGACCAGAAACATCTTCGGTCGGCTCACCTATTGCGAACACGAAGACCATGCAGGGTATTTCATGTAGCCTTGCCATGAGTGCATTGTGGGTAGGCTTTAAGGTAACACCCTGGGTTTCGCCGATCTGCACCAATACATCGCAATAGATCTCTGCGATCTGTTTCTTTATCACTGGGTCTGTCACAACAAGAAAACGCCAGTTCTCACCGGCGAGTCCCGTGGGTGCCTGCACAGCTACATTGATGCATGCCTCCAGATCTTCTCGACTGACTGGCCTGGTGAAGTCCAACTTTTTACGCACCGAACGGGCGGTGCTGAGCACGTGCTCGACACGTTCTGTTATTTCATTATCCATAGGTAGATAGGGTTCAATTCTGTTCGTGCTTCAAGCGTAATGCATCCAAAATGCATTGGCGAGGCAAACCCTCTATGATTGCCCCGTTCTTATATCGACTTATCAGTTATGCCTGCAGTAAAAGAAGAAGAGATCAACGTTATTGGTACCAAACTGGAGCCATGCAGCACAGACCCTTTAACCGGATTTTTTCGGGATGGCTGTTGCAACACCTGTGATGAGGATGTGGGTTCTCATACTGTTTGCATTGAAGTGACCTCAGAGTTTCTTGAGTACTCACGATTCGCAGGGAATGATCTATCTACCCCGCACCCCGAATTCCAGTTTCCCGGCCTGAAAGAAGGCGATCGATGGTGTCTTTGCGCCGGAAGATGGCTTGAAGCCTTCGAGAAAGGTATGGCACCAAGAGTATTCCTGAACAATACACACAGGAAGGCCCTCGAGATTGTGCCCCTTAACCTGTTCGAGCAGCATGCTGTAAGAATTAACTAGCACTTTGTCTACAGAACCTGAGATGCGAAAGGTAAAAACCAGCATTCACGTGTGGCACGTAGAAATGACCGACAGGCCTGAGGCTTCAGAACCTGACGCACGGCCCTACCGGTTATTAAAAGTTGAGCAACCCCTGCCGGAATTGAAC
The DNA here is from genome assembly GCA_018607685.1 of K189A clade bacterium. Taxonomy (GTDB): domain Bacteria; phylum Pseudomonadota; class Gammaproteobacteria; order Pseudomonadales; family Azotimanducaceae; genus UBA9659. The sequence goes on from JABBBA010000138.1 coordinate 3,528, forward strand.
CGGTTCCTGTACGCCACCGTGGGGGCATCCTGCATGTGGTACATGCGGCTTCCGTGGCGGTGGCAACAATGGCAGGACTACGTCACCAAAGAGAGTATTGAAACCTGGGTTGCCTATCAGGGTGCGACGCCAATTGGTTACTTCGAGCTGGAGAAACAACCCCGCGGCAGCACAGAGATCGCCTATTTTGGTTTGATCCCCGAGTTTATTGGCCGGGGTTTAGGCCGCCAGTTTCTGCGGGACGCCATTAGTAAAGCCTGGGACACTGCAGACAACCGCATCTGGTTGCACACCTGCACGTTGGACCACCCTAACGCGCTGCCCAACTACCTGAATCGCGGATTCAAAATATTCAAGGAAGAAGATTTTGAAGACATGATCCCCGCGGATCCATTACAGCCCTGGGAAGGTGCCGCCAAGCCAACCTAAAGACCGGCTGTTAGTTCATCACGAAAATCAGGGTGTGCAATCTCAATCAGGCGTTCCGCACGCGATGCCAAAGACTCATTCCTGAGCTCCGCAATACCGAACTCAGTCACCACAATATCCACATCGGTTCGCAGCGCAGTCACCAGATTCACCTGGGGCACTATTCGAGACACGGTTCCACCCCGTGCGGTCGAGGCCATTGCGACAATAGAGCGCCCACCGTCTGATGCCTTGGCTGACCTCATGTAATCAACCGACCCTCCGGTTCCCGAGATCTGTTTAGTGCCAGCCACCTCTGCATTCACCTGGCCCATCAAATCGATTTCAACCGCTGAATTCACCGAGACAAAGTTATCCAATTGCCGAATAACACTCACCTCATGGGTGTAGTTGGCACTTTTGAAAACAACACTCTCCGCCAACGGATCATGGGCCAGCCAGTCGAGCAGTTCATCGGAGCCAAGCGCCATGCCCAGGATATGTTTACCTTTATCGATGGCCTTAAGGCTTCCATTCATGTTGCCGTTACGAATCAGGTCGAGCACACCGTCATCCATCAGTCCACCGTGAAAACCAAGGTCGTTAACCTCACCCAGGTTCGCAAGGATGGCTGCCGGTACAGCGCCTATGCCCGTCTGCAGACAGTCTCCGTCTTTGATCAGGGTGGCGATAAGCTCGCCAATCTTTTTTGATATATCGTCTATTTCACCGACGGGGAAAAGAGGCTTCTGCCTTCCCACATCAAGCAACAGGTCAACCTGTGCCTTATCAACAAGCGGTGTACCCATTGGTGCAACAAAACTGTTGTTTTCTTCAACGATGATATGTTTTGCATTCGCGAGCACCGCATCCAGGAAATCCACATTGGGCCCATAACGCAGCTTGCCGTCCCTGTCCCTCGCGGCCTGTAGCAACGCCACATCCAGTTTTGACGTTGACAGATAGTCAAACACTGCGCGCATGTGCATTGGAATGAAGTTAACCCGGCCTTCTTTATAACTGTCCTGGATAAAAGGCGTCATAAAGAAAACGCTCATCAATGCATCCGGCGTTAACTGTGACAGGTCACGCTGATTTACTGCACCCAGCGGGAACTGGGTGTAGTGAACCCCAGGACTGTCCTGACATTGTGTCTGGATTGCCTCCAACAGGCCCCTGGGCTCGGCGCAGCTACCGCCAACGTAAACACTAGCGCCGGGGGTAATAAGGTTGCTCAGTTCTTTTAGGTCAGTTTTCATAAGCGCGACACTTTATCAGGGTTTTATATACAATGCCTCGAACCTATAACTTTAACCGGTAAGCCTATGAGCGAAGCAACCGTCAAAAATCCCAATATTCCCAATGCCTGGGAAATGCCCCTTGAGAAGATCAATGTTTTGGACCCCGTTCTGTTCGAGAACGACGCCCATTGGGATTTTTTTGAACGGCTCCGCAAAGAGGACCCTGTACACCTGAACCAGGATGACGAGTTTGGGCGATATTGGTCGGTGACCAGGTTCAATGACATCATGACAGTCGATACCAATCACGACATCTATTCATCGGACGGCAGCATCACGATTGGCCCACCCGCCAGTCAGGTTGCGACGGGCCAGACCATTCAGACGCCAATGTTCATTGCCATGGACCCACCCAAACACGATGTGCAGCGGGCGACTGTCTCACCGGTGGTACAACCCTCTAATCTCGCGAAACTGGAAGATACCATTCGAACTCGCGCGGCTGGCATCCTGGATTCATTACCGCGCGGCGAGACCTTTGACTGGGTCGACACCGTATCAATTGAACTAACCACACAAATGCTCGCAACTCTGTTTGATTTCCCGTTTGAGGACCGACGCAAGTTGACACGTTGGTCGGATGTCGCCACCGCTGTACCAGGACAGGGTATTGTTGATTCACTGGAACAGCGAAAAGAAGAACTGTTTGAATGTCTCGAATACTTCACCGGACTCTGGAATGAGCGAGTCAACGCAGAACCCGGCAGCGACCTGATTTCTATGCTCGCCCATGGCGAGAGCACCAAGAACATGCAGCCGCTCGAATTTCTGGGTAACCTGATCCTGCTGATTGTGGGTGGCAACGATACAACGCGCAACTCAATCTCCGGAGGCGT
>JABBBA010000233.1 GCA_018607685.1 K189A clade bacterium
TTCCCGTAACACCGAAAGCATCAACCAATCCATACTGCTCTGCTACCGGGTTCACGCAGGTCTTCATCTCGATATCTTTACCTGCTTTCGCCTTCGTCAATGCCTTTTGCTGGTCGTCGGCACACCAAACAGACACAGCCTTGTCATAGGAGTCTGAGCCAATGCCGGCACGGGGAAACGCCAGGTATCTTACGGCGACACCCAGGCGGTTGAGTTCGGGAACGTCCTGGTGCAGCTTCCTGCAGTAGCCACAGTCTATGTCGGTGAACACGGTGATCGTTGCCTTGGTAAGTTCCGGGCGTGGCGCATAAACGACCATGTCAGACTCATCCAGCGTTGCCAGCAAACGCTTGCGATCGCCGCTTCGATTTTTCTCGGTCGCATTGACGATTCCATTCGGCTCCACAAAAAACAGGTCACCGGCAATAAAATAGTCCGCAGTATCATTCATGTAGAGTGTCATGCCACCCTTCATCAGGACTTCAAAATAGCCCTCCAGGACACTTTTCTTTACGCCCAGTACAGGCAGGTCAGACCTTGCCATCAGCAGTTTCTCTCTCGCTTCGGCAGCAGTCAGCGGGACGGGAGCGTCACTTGCAACAGCCACAACGGGCAGCATCAACAACGCCATCATAATTAATCTAGTAAGAGCCATAACTCACCGGGTTCAGGAAAAACTGGGCCACTTTGCATTATGAGACCCGACTCTGCAACGAAAGGTTCCGTCAACGTACCAATTATCCGCGTGGATGGTGCATCTGGTGGAGCTCCTTCATTCGATGCTGGGCAACGTGCGTATAAATCTGGGTTGTAGACAGGTCGGAATGGCCCAGTAATAACTGGACGACCCGCAGATCCGCACCATGATTCAACAAATGGGTAGCAAAAGCATGCCGCAGGGTGTGGGGCGATAACTTCTTCTGTATGCCCGCGGTCTGCGCATGGGCTTTGATACGGTACCAGAAGGTCTGCCGGGTCATAGCAACACCTCTATTACTTGGAAAGACGCAATCCCGGGCAAGGTTTCCTTTAAGCAGTTCAACGCGGGCTTCTTCGAGGTAGCGGGTAACCCAACTGATTGATTCTTCCCCCATAGGCACGAGCCGTTCTTTCGAACCCTTCCCCACAATTCGAATAACACCCTGGCGAAGGTTCATCTCATTGAGCTTCAGATTGGTGAGTTCACTGACCCGAAGGCCGCAGGCATACAGGACCTCCAGCATCGTTCGATCACGCATACCGATCGCCGTGTCTATATCCGGTGCCGCAAGCAGACGCACAACATCCTGCTCCGTTAGCGTATCCGGCAGCGGGCGACCAAGCTTTGGGTTTTCTATTCGGAGTGTCGGATCATCGCTCAGCATTTTCTCTCGCAGCAGGTAGCGATACAAAGCACGAAGGCATGAAAGACATCGAGCAGTCGATCGGGCCTTTAATCCTTTATCCATTCTGTCTGACAGATACCGAAGTACATCTTCACGCCGAATGGCGATAATTGGTTTTTTGTGCCCCTGGGCCCAATCGCCGAATTTCTCGAGATCGCTTCTGTAGGCCTTGAGCGTGTTATCACTCAGGCCTTTCTCTAACCACAGGGCGTCAAGAAATCGGTCGATAAGCGCCTGGTCGGATGGGGTGGTCATGACGCTATCTTACCCCTAAAACGAAAAAAGCCCGGATAAACCGGGCTTTCTTAAAAGTATTGCTCTACCTGTTGGTCTAGCTGAGCTTCTCTTTAATTCGAGCTGCTCGACCGCTGAGTTCACGAAGGTAATAAAGCTTCGCCTGTCGAACATCACCGCGGCGTTTAACCGTCACGCTGTCAATCTGTGGACTGTGGGTCTGGAAAGTTCGTTCTACACCAACCCCATGTGAAATTTTACGGACAGTGAATGCAGAGTTCAGACCGCGGTTACGCTTGGCAATCACAACGCCTTCATAGGCCTGCAGCCTCTCGCGGTCACCTTCACGAACCCGCACCTGTACGATAACAGTATCACCGCTACCGAACTCAGGCAGGTCTGTTTTCAACTGCGCGTTTTCAATTTGTTCAATAATTTTGTTCTTGCTCATTTCCAATCCTTTCAAGTCTCGCGGTTCGCAAGGTACTCATCTAATAGTTGTTTCTCTTCTTCTGTCAGCGTCCTGGCACTTATCAGGTCAGGCCGCTTTTCAAACGTTCTTCCCAGCGACTGCATCTTTCGCCAGCGTGCGATCTTACCGTGATCGCCACTCATCAATACGTCCGGCACTGTCAAACCATCTTCGGTTTCCGGCCTCGTGTATTGAGGATAGTCCAGCAGACCATTCGAGAATGAATCCTGCTCAACTGAATCTGTGTCACCTACCGCGCCTGGCAGTAGCCGCGTCACACCATCTATCAGCAGCATGGCGGGTAACTCTCCACCACTGGCAACAAAGTCACCAATGGACACTTCCATATCGATAACCGATTCAATCAACCGCTCATCGATACCTTCGTATCTTCCCGCTACCAGAATGATCGAAGGCAGCTTCGCTAAACGCGCGAGGTCAGCCTGTTCGAGTGGCTTCCCCTGTGGTGATAAATAGATCACCGGACACTGCGCCTGCGCCTTACTCTTTGCCGCATTAATAGCGTCTTTCAACGGCTGGACCTTCATCAGCATGCCAGGTCCGCCACCATAAGGTTTGTCATCAACCGTATGGTGTTTATCTTCTGTAAACTCTCGAGGATTCCAAACCTCAAGGGCGAGCAGTCCATTTTCAACTGCCCTTCGAGAGATGCCGTAATCCGTAACGGCCTTAAACATCTCCGGGAACAACGACACGACACCGATCCACATGACGCTTCCCTTACTCTCTAATCGTAACCGTAAGCCCTAATTGCGTGTAGTTGCCTGTAACGGCTAGTAGTCTGAATCCCAGTCAACTATTACTACGCCGGCTTCCTGATCTACCTGCTTAACAACATCACCCTCTAAATAGGGGATCAGTCTTTGTTCCTTATCAATGCTGTCATTGGTCGCTTCAACCACCATGACGTCATTCGCGCCGGTCTCTAACATGTGGTCAATCTTTCCAAGAACTTCACCAACGCTGTTCTTAACCACCAGACCTTCAAGCTGAAACCAATAGAGTTCACCTTCTTCAAGGTCTGGTATCGCGTCCATGTTGACGTGAACCTCATACCCGATCAGATCCTCTGCCTGATCCCTGGTATCAACTCCTTCAATTTGGACAATCAGCCGTTTGCCACTGGCCTGCCCGTCCTTGATCGTTATCTCTTTTTCGACGCCACCCTTACGAAGTATCCAGGGTGAGTAATCAAGAATCGCTTCCAGCGGGTCGGTATAAGAAAAGACTTTTAGCCAACCCTTTATGCCGTGGCTGCCATTAATACTTCCCAGGCGTATGTCGTTCACGTCTGGCATTCAAGCATTAAACGTTATGCAGCTTCTTCGGTCGCAGTGTCCGCAGTTGCTTTGCGGTGATCCTTAACGATCTTCTTTACACGATCAGACATCTGCGCACCTTGACGTACCCAGTAATCAACGCGTTCCAGATCGATTCGAGTGCCTTCAGAAGCACCGCGAGCGATTGGGTTGAAAAAACCAAGTCGTTCAATAAATCGACCATCTCGGGATACACGGCTATCAGCCACGTGAACGTGATAGAACGGGCGCTTTTTGCTACCACCTCTCGACAAGCGAATAGTGACCATCGAATTGTTTTCCTTTAGTAATTTGTGTCTCGGAACCCGGTTCAAAATAAACTTGCTTATTAGAATCAGGGACCCCGAAAGGGGGCGTATTGTACGGGAAAGACCCACGAAATAAAACAGCTCGTGACGCCCTGATCGCTACAAGTTGGAAGTTATTTAAGCTATTGTTTTTAAAGGCCTATTGCCTCTACCGACCAGGAAATCCGCCGCCAGGTGGCTGCATCATGCCTCCCATACCTCGCATCATGTTGGTCATTCCGCCTTTTTTGCCCAGCTTCTTCATCATCTTCTGCATCTGCTTATGCTGCTTCAGCAATCGATTGATATCCTGAATCTGCGTGCCGGAACCACCGGCAATACGCTTCTTTCTGGAACCATTGATACTGTCAGGGTAATGCCTTTCCCCGGGTGTCATTGAATTAATAATGGCTTCCATCTGGATGAACGATTTGTCGTTAATCTTCTCCTGGGCAGCCTGGGACACCTGCCCCATGCCGGGCATCTTGTCCAACATGCTCGCAATGCCACCCATGTTGTTCATCTGCTGAATCTGGTCCCTGAAGTCTTCAAGGTCGAATTTCTTGCCCTTCTTGATTTTCCGGGCAAGTTTCTCGGCCTTCTTTTTGTCAATTTTTTGTTCGGCATCTTCGATAAGGGACATAACGTCACCCATACCGAGAATCCGCGAGGCAATCCGGTCAGGGTAAAACGCGTCCAGCCCATCGATCGTTTCACCGACGCCCATAAACTTGATGGGCTTACCGGTGATGGACCTGACAGATAATGCAGCACCACCCCTGCTGTCTCCGTCTGCCTTACTGAGGATCACACCGGTCAGCGGCAATACATCGCCAAATGCCCGGGCAGTATTCGCCGCGTCCTGGCCTGTCAGGGCATCAACCACGAATAATGTTTCCGCCGGGGTCAATACCTGGTGAAGATCGCGAATCTCCTGCATCATCGCTTCATCAATACCCAACCGACCAGCGGTGTCGATGATCAGCACATCGGCAAACTGTTTTTTCGCCTCGGCCAATGCTCCCTTCGCGATATCAATGGGTTTCTGGTCGATGTTCGACTCGAAAAAGCTAATCTGCGCCTGTCCGGCCAGGGTTCGAAGCTGCTCGATGGCGGCAGGTCGGTAAACGTCTGTACTGGCCACCATCACAGACTTCTGGTTTTTGTTTTTCAACCACAGGCCGAGCTTGGCGGTCGACGTTGTTTTACCTGCGCCCTGGAGTCCAGCCATAAGAATGACCGCAGGAGGCTGCACAGAAAGGTTAAGTTCACCTTCCCCGGCCCCCATCACTCTGACCAGCTCGTCATTAACAATCTTAATAAAAACCTGTCCGGGAGACAGGCTTGCTGTGACTTCTGTACCCAGGGCTCTGGCTTTTACACGCTCAATGAAGTCCTTGACGACACCCAATGCGACATCAGCTTCCAGCAGTGCGACCCGCACTTCACGCAGGGCGTCCTGGATATTATCTTCGGTTAGTTTGGCTTTGCCTGTAATCGAGGAAAGCGCCGAGCCAAGCCTCTCTGTTAATGATTCGAACACTTATTTACCTGAAAATTGTTACTGGTTTGAGCTAGTATAACGAATCCCACCGGCCCGTTGTGAAGTGGTGAATAATTGATTGGATTGACAACATGTTGATGGTCATTTCAGGCGTTCTAGCCAGCCTTTGTTATCTGGCTGCAACCGCTCTTCAGCTACAAAGGATGCTGAAAGGTAGCGGCACCGGCGGCTGGGTAAAATTACTGGCGACCTTTGCCATCATTCTGCATGGTTTCACGACCTACAGGGATTTCATCAACACCAGCGGCTTTGATCTTGGGATATACCCCATGCTTTCGCTCATGTCCCTTTCCATCGGCACCATCGTCCTGCTTAGCAGCCTGCGCCGGCCGGTCGACAACCTGTTTGTTTTTGTCTTCCCACTGGCCATAGGCACCATCATTCTCGAAATTGCCTTACAGGGCGACTACACACCGCGGCAGGACATTACCGTCGGCATCTTCAGTCACATAGCCCTGTCCATCGTTGCTTACAGCCTACTCACCATTGCGGCTGCACAGGCGCTGCTCCTTTCCTTCGGCGACAACATGCTCAGGCATCACCAGATCGCTATCCTGAGGAATCTGCCTCCCCTTGAGACCATGGAACACCTGATGTTCGAGATGATCTGGGCCGGGCTTGTTTTCCTGACCCTGAGCATAGGGTCAGGTTTTATTTTCCTTGACGATTTTTCCGGTCCGGGACTTGTTCACCATACTGCGATCACACTGGCAGCCTGGCTCGTGTTCATGGTGCTGGCCTGGGGAAGGTATCAACTGGGGTGGCGCGGCGCGATCGCC
>JABBBA010000369.1 GCA_018607685.1 K189A clade bacterium
TGGTAGTCGTCATGGTAATTTAGGACATAAGAAGGTAACAAACAGTACGTCAGAAAAGACAACAGCAAGACTATCAGACTCAGAAAAAGCCAATTAGCACTCGCCTCTAGCTTAATGTGCCTGGACCCGACGTTCTCCCCAGGATTAAGAAGTGGTTCAGTAACCCCGCTGGGCGTTTCTGCTCTCGGGCTTTCTCGACTGACTTCGACTACATGTTTAATGCAAAGTACAAACCCAATTAGCTGTAGAACAATCAGCGTATTTTGTCCCGCCAGGCTAAACGCTGTGAGTAACCCACCAATAGCTAACCAGACAACGAGACCAACACAGAAACTAAAAGCATAGCCGTCCTCTCCCTTATTGAGTATTTTGTTGAAAAAACTACCTATTCCATAAGTAGATGCAACAAAAAACAAAACTCGGAATAATTGGAAGAAGAAGGTGTCCATGAGTATGTCCAATGTGTCATTGAGTTATCGCCAAACCTCTCGTGCAAACTAAAACTGAATCAGGCAGCGACTCTGCTGTCGACAATGACACCGTCTTCGAGCTGTGTTCTAAGGAGGTAAAACCAAATTGGAAGAATAGCCTAAAGACACGGCCCGAGAAAACACTTAGTGTTTTGTTATAGAAAACACGTCAGGGAATCGACCATAACAGGCACCGCTCTCATACCCCTTCCGAATCCAACGATGCTGAAGCGACAGGCGTAGGAGAGCTTGGATGAGCCATAATGGAGCGAAAAAAGGCTGGAAACGAGAGAAAAATCTTACTCATAGGCGTCTGATACTATAGACACGTCGCAAGGTAGCGGCAACGAGCGGTCTGCGTTATTACGAGACCGAATATCATGGGTTATCAATAAGAATTCAGCATAACCATATGCCGAACTAGTTGTTCACCCTACTTAACCTAGCCGCTATATTAGCGGCCTTCACGGAATCCGGCGCGCCCTCCCATGTATGTATACGATGAATATGACCAGAAAATGGTCGATGAACGCGTCGCGCAATATCGCGACCAGACAAACCGTTTTCTTGCAGGTGAACTGCCCGCAGAAGAATTCCAGCATCTTCGACTTCGCAACGGCCTCTATATCCAGAGACTGGCCCCCATGTTACGAATCGCGGTGCCATATGGACTGCTGTCGTCCAAACAGTTACGAAAGCTCGCATACATTACTCGCCACTTTGACCGGGGGTATGCGCATCTGACTACCCGCCAGAATGTCCAGTTGAACTGGCCCATACTTGAGGAAGTACCCGATATTCTTGAAGAACTCGCCAGCGTAGAGATGCACGCCATCCAGACCAGCGGGAACTGTATCAGGAACGTCACGTCAGACCAGTACGCGGGTGTCGCACAGGACGAGATTGAAGATTCTCGACCCTGGGCGGAAATCATTCGCCAGTGGTCAACTTTCCACCCGGAATTCAACTGGTTGCCACGTAAATTCAAGATAGCGGTCACCAGCGCTACCCAGGATCGTGCCGCAGTACAGGTGCATGACATCGGCGTGAGAATATTCAACAACAATGGTGTCACCAGCTTTGAAATCCTGGCCGGTGGCGGCCTTGGCCGTACGCCTGTGATTGCTCCGGTAATCAAGCAGAACCTCGAACCAGAGCATCTGCTGACCTACCTTGAGGCAATCCTGCGTGTTTACAATCGATACGGACGACGGGACAACAAATACAAGGCACGGATCAAGATACTGGTTCGGGCTATGACCCCTGAAGTGTTCGCTGAAAAGGTTGAGGCCGAGTGGGAAACACTAAAAGGTGGTACCGGTACACTGACGAACTCGGAAATCGAAAGGGTCAAAGGCCATTTCACCATTCCGCCGTATGAAGCACTGGACAACCACGTGACAGAGATTGACGACCGTATTGCGGACAACTCGGGCTTCAGCAACTGGCTAAAACAGAACGTAAAACCCCACAAGCAAGCGGGTTACTCTATTGTCAATCTGGCCCTGAAACAGACCGGTGTTCCACCGGGGGATGTCACGGACGAACAACTTGAAGTAGTAGCTGACCTCGCGGATGAATTCAGCTTCGGTGAAGTTCGAGTCACTCATGAGCAGAACCTGACATTCGCAGATGTACCAAAAAAATCACTGTTCAGTCTTTGGCAGGCATTGGTAAGCGCTGAACTAGCCACACCAAACCTTGGTTTGTTAACTGACATTATCTGCTGCCCGGGTGGCGACTACTGCTCTCTGGCGAATGCCAAGTCGATTCCGGTAGCAGAGGCAATTCAACGTCAGTTTGATGATCTGGACTACCTTCACGACCTTGGTGAACTGGACATCAACATTTCAGGCTGCATGAATGCCTGCGGTCACCATCATGTCGGCAACATAGGCATCCTGGGGGTAGATAAGAAAGGCGCTGAGTTTTACCAGGTATCCATCGGCGGATCCGGCTATGAAGACGCCACCCTCGCCAAGATATTGGGCCCATCGTTCGCGCAGGATGAGATCCCGTCAGTTATCCAGAAACTGGTGAATGTACATCTGGAAAAACGGGAAGGCACGGAACGCTTCCTCGAGACCTACCGCCGGGTAGGCATAGATCCCTACAAACAAGCGGTATACGCGTCATGAGCCAATTGATTATTGATCTTGAAATAGCAACGGATGCCACAGGTGCTCTCCCTACCCTGGAAGAATTCCTGGCGGCGGACCAGAAACCGACCGCGGTCTTTATCGATGCCGATGAAGATATTGAAAGCATCAAGGAATTCACCTCAAACCTGACCGTCATCGCGCTTAACTTCCCGGCATTCTCAGATGGCCGATCCTATTCATCTGCTAACCTTTTAAGACGGGAGTATGAATACCAGGCTGAGCTTCGTGCAGTCGGAGATGTTCGTATTGATCAACTTGAGCAGATGACCCGATGCGGCTTTAATGCCTTCCAATTGGCTGACGAGCAAAATGTTGAGCAAGGCCTGGAAAAGTTAAAGGGATTCTCTTTCAGCTACCAGCCAGCCTTCAACCGCGAACCACTATTCAGGAAGCGTTCCAGCTAGCGTTTTGGTTTAGGATGCATATCCCTTAACATCAGGGGATATTCCGGCGGCCGAGCAATCATGGGCTCTGACCCTTTTGTATTTTCATTTTTTCTGATCTTTGCGTGTGCAGGGGTTCTTGCAACGCTTGCACTGTTTACACGCCAGCCGCTTATCGTCATGTACATCGTCACGGGCATGATTCTTGGGCCTTCCGGCACTGCGCTTATCGACAACCCTCAGCTGATCAGCAGCATTGCAAAATTTGGTATTATTTTCCTGCTATTCCTGCTCGGTCTCGATATGCAGCCAAGCAAGTTGATCAAAACGCTTCGTAGCGCACTATTGGTTGGTATTGTCAGTTCACTCGTCTTTTTCGCAGCAGGTTTTCTGATCGCGACGGCGTTTGGCTACTCCATGACCGAAACGATCATCATTGGCATCGCCATGATGTTCAGCAGCACAATCATTGGAATCAAGTTACTACCGACAACGGTGCTGCATCATCGCCGCACGGGCGAACTAATGATCAGTCTGCTGCTGATCCAGGATCTAATCGCAATCATCGTACTGCTGGTGATCACCGGTGGCTTGATGGAATTTGATGGCGTCGCTAAAATCGCACGGGTGTTAATCAGCCTGCCATTGCTGCTCCTATTCTCATGGCTATTTGTGAAGTTTGTACTGCTACCACTCCTGGAAAAGTTCGATGCCTTTCATGAGTACATTTTCCTCGTTGCCATAGCCTGGTGCCTGGGGCTGGCTGAGTTATCAGAACTGGCTGGTCTGTCACTTGAAATTGGTGCCTTCGTTGCCGGCGTGACTATTGCCACGAGCCCTATCGCCCTATACATCGCGGATCACCTGAAGCCGCTTCGGGACTTTTTCCTCGTGTTATTTTTCTTCTCGATTGGCGCCGGATTCCATATGGACCTCCTCGCGGAAGTTATCGTACCCGCAGCGGTCATGGCCGCCGTCATACTCTCGGTGAAACCGGTCACATTCAAGTTCATGTTAAGAAGAATGAGTGAAACAAGTGCACTGGGATGGGAAACAGGATTTCGGCTTGGCCAAATCAGTGAATTTTCTTTGCTGATTGCGCTTGTCGCGACCGCGCAGAACCTGATCAGCCAGGAAGCTTCACACCTGATACAGGCAACCGCTATCCTGACCTTCCTGGCGTCTTCCTATCTGGTGGTGTTTCGGTATCCGACACCCATTGCCGTCAATGACCGACTGCGCAGGGACTAATCTCAGGATCAGGTTCTAGGCCTGGCTGAGCGCTTCATGTTTGACGAGCGTACGCCCTGTCACACCACCCGCAAAGATCTTGTCAATTTCACCTGATAACTCGTTCAGGCCGATTTCAACGACCATGTCCTCCAGGGAAGATAATTTCCAATCAGTCGCAAGACGATTCCAGACGCGGGTCTTCTCCTCAATCGGCAACTCCACACTGTCGATACCCAGTATATTTACGTTACGTAAAATAAACGGCAGCACGGTAGTGGTAAAAGCAGTCGAAGCGACCAATCCGCAAATCGCGACGCTCCCGCCATAGCTTAAGCCCTTGATCACGTTCGTCAGTATTTCACCGCCAACCGTATCTATGCCGTGGCCATACTTCATTGCGTCCAGCGGTCGGCGATTTTCTTCAGACAAGGACTCCCGATCAATTACCTCTTTTGCACCAAGGCCTTTAAGGTAGTCCACCTTATCCGCCTTTCCGCTGCTCGCGATCACATCGAAGCCTTCTTTCGCCAGAAGCGCGACTGCAACCGAACCAACACCACCGGTTGCGCCCGTCACAACGACCGGGCCATCGGACGGCTTTGCGCCCATCCGCAGGAGCTTGTCATAGCAAAGTGCCGCGGTCAGTCCGGCCGTGCCAATAATCATGCTTTCTCGGGCTGTCATGCCAGCAGGCAAAGGCGTGATCCAACTGGCAGGAACTCGAATCAGCTGCCCAAATCCGCCTGGTGTGTTCATCCCCAGATCGAATCCGATAACAACAACTTCATCACCGGGTTTAAATGAGGGTGAGTTCGATTCAACAACCTGTCCTGCGGAATCTATCCCGGGTGTATGGGGGTAACTTTTCGTCACTCCGGGCAATCCCTTCGAGGAAAGCGCGTCCTTATAGTTAAGGGATGAGTAATGTACGTTAATGAGTACATCCCCATCAGGTAGATCCTCAGTTGTTCGCTCGATAACCTGGTGTGTCACACCATCGTCGGTTTTTTCTACCCAAAAGGCGTTAAAGCTGGTCAAGGTCATCTCCGAAATTATTGTATAAACTGGTTAGGCAACGTCTGCTGCGGCATCGCCTGCCGTGATAATGCGCCACCCAGCCATAGCCGGGTTACTCGCTCAAAAAGCTTGTCCATTTTATTCTTGTGCACAACGTATTTCACCAGGAATACATCCCTTTCTGCACAGCAATCTACGATGTATTCGTCACTCGTCTTTAGTTCATCAACGAGGTCTCGTTCAAGGGCTCTTTTACCAAACCATGCTTCGCCGGTCGCCACCTTTTCGATATCGACCTGTGGTCTGTGGTCCGATACAAAATCCTTGAATAGCGCATGAACGTCTTCAAGGTCATCGACAAATTTTTCGCGCGCCTTCTCAGTATTTTCACCAAACAGCGTCAGCGTTCGCTTGTATTCACCCGCTGTCAGAATCTCAACATCAACGTCGTTCTTCTTCAGAAGACGATGGAAATTAGGGATCTGGGCAACCACGCCAATGGAGCCCAGTAAAGAAAAAGGTGCCGCAATTATTTTGTTAGCGATACAGGCCATCATGTATCCACCACTGGCTGCCACCTTGTCTACCGCAACGGTCAAGGGAACAGATTTGTTCCTGATTCTCTGGAGCTGTGACGCGGCGAGCCCGTAGCCATGGACTACGCCCCCGGGGCTTTCGAGGCGAACAAGCACCTCATCGCTCTCCTCCGCTACTGACAAAATGGCGGTGATTTCTTCCCTGAGGTTGGTGACCTCGGATGCC
>JABBBA010000089.1 GCA_018607685.1 K189A clade bacterium
CTTTGAGCGGCCCATGGCAGCAGGCGGTATCATTACTGCTGACGCTCGGCGCGGCGGTGAAGGGTGACAATGGTCTACAGCTGACCAATCACGGCACCCAAATGGCGGGCCTTGCAGCGCATCCCCGTCTTGCACACATGCTGATCTGTGGTCAATCGATTGGGCATGCAGACACAGCAAGCCTTGTTGCAAGCATCCTGTCAGATCGCGACCCCTTTGGCCGGGACCATCCAGACATGAACGAGAGAATTGATATCCTGACGGGACAATCAAAATGCCCGAATCAATATCGAAGCTGGTTCCGACGTACCCATCAACTCGCCAAACAGTTTAGTGGCCAGATCAATGGACTGAAAACCACTACTGCCATACAAACGTTAGAAAGCCATCAGGTATCAGGCTATCTCATCGCCTGTGCTTACCCCGACCGAATTGCCCGGCGTCGACACGCGGGTGGCTTTCAACTATCTAACGGCCGTGGGGCAAGCATCGCAGGGAACCATACCCTGGAAAAATCGAAGTGGCTGGCCGTCGCTGAGGTCGGCGGATTCGCCAGATCAAAAGGTGACGTAATTCAATCAGCCGCCGTTTTGGATGAAGCGCTATTTGAATCCTTACTCAAAGACCAGGTTGAGAAAAACACCATTGCGGAATGGGACGGCAAAACAAAGCGTTTCATCGCCGAACAAAGGCAACAGATTGGAGAACTCGTGCTGAGTCGCAGCAAGCTCGAAGTGATTCCACCGGATGCCAAGAAGCAAGCGCTTATACAGTATGTTCAGGCAGCAGGACTGGAAACCTTACCGTTCACGCCGGAACTTCGCCAATGGCAGGCCCGCGTTGAACTCGTTCGATCTATTTCCGGCGATAAAGCCTGGCCGGACCTGTCCAGTGACCACCTGCTGGCTTCCATGGATCATTGGCTTGGTCCGTATCTCGAACCCATCAACCTGCTCAGCCATTTCAAGAAGCTTGATTTGAAATCAATTCTTACCGCATTACTGACATGGGAACAAAATCAACAACTGAATGTACTGGCACCACAAAGACTAGAGGTGCCTTCCGGCTCCAGTTACGCGATTGATTACACCACCACTCCCCCGGTCCTTGCCGTTAAGCTGCAGGAAATGTTTGGCTGTATTGATACGCCAACGGTCATCAATGGCCAGGTGCCCATCACGGTCCACCTGCTCTCCCCCGCCGGGAGACCACTACAGGTCACCCAGGATCTGGCCGGGTTCTGGGAGACATCCTACCGGGAAGTCAGAAAGGAAATGAAAGGGCGCTACCCAAAACACCCGTGGCCGGAAGACCCTGGCAATGCTGTACCAACAAGAAGAACAAAACCGAGATGAGAGGTTTAGAATGCTAATTCAAGACAATGATAAGAGCCAACCATGCTGACCCTGGGCCACACCTACATTTTGCGCGTATCAAAACTCACTGACCAGGGTGCCTACGTGGATGGAGAGGAACTGGGAGAAATCCTGTTACCAACCAAGCATTGCCCCCCCGGTCTGGCGGTAGACAGCCATCTGCCGGTTTTCCTTTACCAGGATGCTGAAACCCGACTCATCGTCACAACGCAAACCCCAAAGGTCGAGGTTGGACAATTCGCCTACCTGAAAGTCATAGCAAATACCGACTACGGTACTTTTATGGACTGGGGGTTAGATAAAGACCTGCTGGCACCGTTTGGTGAACAACACAGGCCAATGGAAGTAGAAAAATCCTATCTGGTGTACGTCTACCTGAATAGCGCTGATGGCAGAATCACCGCCTCATCGAAAATAGAAAAATTTCTTGACGATGAAGCACCACACGATTTCGAACCAGGCCAACAGGTTGACTTAATCATCGCGAATAGTACTGACCTGGGATTCAAGGCCATCATCAATCACAGTCATTGGGGATTACTGTACAAAGATGAAGTGAATGAACGGCTTAGTTTTGGCCAATCCAGGAGTGGATTCATTAAGTATGTGCGAGCCGATGGCAAGATTGACCTCGCCCTGAAACAGGGCCAAGAAACCCGGGACCAAAACACCCTTACAATTATCAATTACCTCAAGGAACACGACGGCTTTGCAGCTGCTCATGACAAAACAGACCCTTTGATCATTCAAAAGCTTTTTGGCATGAGCAAAAAAGTCTTCAAGAAAACCATCGGTGGGCTCTATAAACAGCGTATTATTAGCATTCAACCTGACGGTATTCGACTTAACAACAGGGCCTAGCGCCCAACAACAAACGGAACTTCACCATCAACAACAACGACATCCTCCGACGCCTTCGCTATTCATTTGATCTAAACGACACAAAGATGATAACTGTTTTCTCGCAGGCAGATCTAAACGTAACCCGGGGCCAGGTAAGTGATTGGCTAAAGAAAGATGATGATCCCGAACAGCAGCCATGCGATGACAGAACCTTGGCCTGCTTCCTTAACGGCCTGATTAACGAAATGCGTGGCAAGAAAGAAGGCATCCAACCAGAGCCGGAAGACAAGCTCAACAACAATATTATCTTCAAGAAACTTAAAATAGCCCTTAATCTGAAGGCTGAGGACATATTGAGGATTTTGGGTCTGGCCGATTTTTCGCTGAGCAAACATGAACTCAGTGCATTTTTTCGAAAGAAAGGGCACAAGCACTACCGCGAATGCCAGGAGCAAATCCTGAGGAACTTTCTACACGGTATCCAAATCGAATATCGAAATGAAGTTGAGGAAGGTACCGACTAGTTAACGACCGGAGTCGGATCGAACGATCCGCCCATAGGGCCTAAAATGTTACCCGGGCGAGATTGGTCAGAATCAGATACAGACCCGTCGCCCAGATCGTACAGGCGAGCACATCACAGATGAGAAATTTCCTCCAGGACATACCGGATACCCCGGCAACGATCGGTGTGACTGACCGCAGGAGCGGGATAAACCTGCCAGCACAGATGGTGACAGGTGCAGACTTCACCAACTGGGCCTGCGCCCTGAATCGCGTCTGTTCACGGTTTTTCAGCCAGGACATATGCCAAACCCTTTCGCCCAAAAGCCGACCAACCAGATACCCACTATGGTCGCCCAGCAGTGCGCCAGCAAATGCCAACATCAGGATTGCTGAAAGGGATGCGGGTTCTGCAGTGTAAAGTAAGGTAGTTGTTGAAAGAAGAAACACGCCCGAAACGAAAAGCCCTATGCCTGCGCAGGATTCAAGAAACGCCAGCGCAGGAACCAGGTATATCAGGTGTGGCGACGGTGCAGACATCCAACCGGTGATTGCATCAATCACACCCGTACAGCCTAACGTAAAAACTCAGCACGGGTTCTGTCGTTTTCCTTAAACTGCCCCCCCAACGCGGTGGTTTGCGTCGAGGAATTTGTGTCCATCACACCACGAGACTTCACACAGTAATGAGTTGCATCTATGGTCACTGCAACGTCGTCGGTTTCGAGTAGTGTCTGCAATGCAACGAGGACTTGTTGCGTCAGACGTTCCTGAACCTGGGGCCGTTGCGCAAAGAACCGGACAACGCGATTTATCTTTGATAGCCCGATAATCTTGTCCTTGGGAACATAGGCGACCCTTGAGGCACCGTCGATCGTGACGAAGTGATGCTCACACGTACTGATAACACTAATATTGTCGACCTTCACCATTTCTTCCACACCCATCTTGTTATCGATGACGGAAATCTTAGGAAAGTTACTGTAATCCAGTCCGCCGAATATCTCATCGACATACATTTTGGCAATTCTGTGCGGCGTTTCGGTCAGGCTGTCATCACTCAAATCCAATCCAAGGGTAGTGACGACATCCCTCATCGACGACTTGATCAGCGTATATTTTTCATCGCGAGACAGACCATTATCGATCATTGGCGTTTCGAGGCCACGTTCAACCAAAGCTGCCTTCACCAGTTTTGCTTCCGGCGAACAGTTGCCGGGCAGAAGGTAGGTGTTGTTATCGAAACTCTCTGCAGTAACGCTCATTCTCTTTCCTCTTCGTATAGTTACATAACAATTGTTATAGGTATTACGACTACAAAAAGTAAAGGGATCAGGTTGATGCAAAAAAATGTGGCCGGCCAGGCCGACCACAAAAAAGGTTTAGCTGGGGGTAAAACTAAGGAATGGATTCAGGATTCGCTTCATCCCTGTCAGCTTGATGGGTGCTTCCAGCACCGACAGGCAGATACATTCCTGATTACGCGAAGCGAAGGGTCTATGGGTGTTTCCTGGCTCCCTCACAAGAAAATCGCCTGGTTGGTATACGCCATCCTCATCAGAGAAGCTGCCGGTCAGTACAACGGTGATTTCTTTTCCATGATGGTCGTGTTCAGGGGCCTTCCCGCCTGCATCAATTCGGTGCAAAGCGAGTTCATACTCTTGTTCTCCCACACTGAGTGGAGCAACTTTCAGCGAGGGCGACAATCGTCGCCAACTCAACTCTCCATCCGGCAACAGCCGTTGCACGAACTCTGGGAGCTGTGGTGAAACGGCGTCACTACATTGACGAGGTAGTGCTTGCGACAAGTCTTCCACTTCAACCGATTCCACACCTTCAAGGATTCGGTCGAACAACTCGTCTGACACAGGGACAGCTTCAGCCGTAGCTAACAGCTCGCCACCGATTTCCCCAAGTGACTTAACGGAATCACTGCACTGTTTACAGTACTGAAGATGAGTGGTGACAGAAATACACGGTGCGGTGGATAAAGATCCAGACGCATACTCAACCAGCAGATCTGGTTCCGGATGCCTGTTAATCATTGGTTACTCCCCTCTAAAATACCCAGATCTCCCATTGGCGCTAACGCGAGCTTCATTTTGTTCATTGCCAGCCGGATCCTTGATTTAACGGTCCCAAGGGGCAGTGCCAGGGTATTGGCGACCTGTTGGCCTGATTGGCCCTGAAAGTACATCAGTTGCAGCACTTCAGCTTGTTCTGCGGGCAATTGACTCAGCTGTTCGGATATCAGCTTTTTTGTTCGAATTTGAGACAGCGATGAGAGTGGCGTTGGATTCTCACGCTCGCCATAGACATCCTCGGCGTGAAGAAGATCCGGGTTCTGGCGGTTTTGCTTCCTGAGCCAGTCTATTCGTGTGTTACGCGCTATCGTATAGATCCATGTGCTCGCCGAAGCCTGGGAAGATGAGTAGGATGGCGCTTTTCGCCACACCTTGATCATGGTCTCCTGAACAAGCTCTTCGGCATTCTCAGGCGTCACCCCTCCACTTTTAATCAAAAAGGCCTTCAAAAAGGGCGAGAAATGCGAGAACAGGGACCGAAACGCAGCTTTGTCCTGGCTTTTGCCAATCCGCTCGATATATTCGTTCCAGTTTTCTGCTTCGGTAGCCAATGTGAGGCCTGTAGTAAGCTTTAGTTTCATGATAACGGGCACTTGGAGTTCATAACAGCTTATACGCGAGCCTTTGGTAGATGGATCAGTGCAGGGCTATCCAGTAGCAAGAAAAGCTTCTCTTCTTTCCGGAAACTGTATCTGACGCCGGTCATAGCCCAACTCAACTGCAATGTTAATCAGGTGATCAAGCGTTTCCCGGGACAGATTCGGATCCCGGGCCATAATCCAGAGATAGTCACGTTTCTTGCGCCCAATAATCGTGGTTTGATAGTCAGGATCCAGATAGATGACCCGATAATCGGCTTTGATCGGCCAGATAAACTGCATTCCCCACACTGCATTATTGGAGTCCTGCTGAACGTATCCCGTCGCTTTGAGCTCTTTTTTTGCACCATCCTTTGCACGAATGAAGGAAAATCTGGTGTCGATGGTTCCGTTCTCGTTGAGCGTATAGCGCTCGATCGGATTAATAGCACCGCGTTCCGCAAAGGTTGGGATATTGGCTAGTACGTGCCAGTCACCCATGAATTTTTTAATGTCCACGTAGGATGCAGTCTGCATTGGCTCTCTCGGTTGAT
>JABBBA010000300.1 GCA_018607685.1 K189A clade bacterium
CAAGCCTGATGAGACTCACACAAATAATGACACCCAGCCAGGTATAAAGGTTCAGGTGGGGGGCTGTGTCGAGTAGGGCAAAAACGGTGAATGAGGCGGCGAATATATGACCCGCTGCCGCACTGGGCATCGCTCGATAGAGAAAGGTTAGCGATTCAACGAGAATCTGGTGCTGCACGTCAACGCCCGACTCAGCCATGTCGACTTCGGTTATCGGAGTACTGGAAATATCCTGATTACTAGCCATCGAGATACCCGGTGCTACTGTTCATTGGACTGATCGTCGTCGAGTGATTCAGGGCCAACTGTAATACCCGGGAAGTTACCTTTGTTAGCGAGGGCTTCTATATCTTCCGCACGCCGACTGGTCAGTAAACGTCTGTCCGGGACGATAGCGCCAGGACGTGGACCACGCCGGAACCTGATGCGTCGGATGGTTTTCCTTTTCTCTTCGACCTGATTGCCTTCATTCGGTACCATCTCGATATAGGTTTCACACCCGATTTCCGCGAGTTTGACGGCGAATGTCATGGCTTTGTCTTCCGAAACGTCACTCTTCAGGATGATCTCAGTGCCGTTAAAAATGCGCTCGACCTTCGCTGGTTTCAGGCGGAATACCTTGCCAAACCTGGTTTTGGTTCGCTCAAGGCTAAAATCACCGGTCAGGTTGCCGGCGAAAACGACTCGATAGAGGTCTTCTGCTTCACTCATGGATGGTTGTTAACTACTTCGCGGTTACTTCGATGACACACTTACTATAATGGTTCTTGGCTTTTCGTTCATTATATCCTTTCAAATCGATTCATCTCTCTGTTTTTAATCACCGAACTGGCTCGGAAAACGGTTCCGTTCATAGCGATATAGACGCCATGGTCCAACGTCTGGACGGCGGCGATGGCCATTCCAACATTAAACATGGCATCGGTCATTGCAAATCGTGCGGGGGCCAGCGATCCGGTCATGACGATAGTCTTACCCTTAATATCAGATAAACATCGAGCAGTATCGGTCATGCTGTCAGTGCCATGAGTCACGATGACGCAATCGCTTGGATCTTTGGCGATCGCGTCGTGTATGGCAGTGCGGTCGGTATCGTTAAGATCCAGGCTATCTTTCTGCAATACTTCGTTGATCCGATAGGGGTGAGTGACCTGTGCTTCCCGGAGTAGGCTGCCAATGATCGTCTGGCCTACCTTGTAGTCACTTTTCTGGTCGAAGTAGACTTTATCGATCGTCCCGCCGGTTGTGACGATCAGTATTTCTTTCGGGTTCTCTTGTGACATCTTTTCTAGGTAAACCTCTTAACCCATTGATATAGCTAAAGAAGAACTTCCTTCGAGACAGTGTTGATATCCTTTAGGCCGCAGAAAGCCATCGTCAGGTCGAGCTCGTTCGCGAGTAGTTCCAGACATCGAGTCACACCCGATTCACCATTCGCCCCAAGCCCGTGCTGATAGGCTCGACCGATTAGCGTGGCATCTGCGCCCAGTGCTAATGCCTTAAATATATCTTGTCCCGAACGAATACCGCCATCCATCCAGATTTCAGCCTTTCCCGCGATCGCCTGGGCAATACCAGGCAGTACATCGAGCGTGGCGGGTGCACCATCCAACTGACGTCCACCGTGATTTGAAATAACGACTGCATCCGCGCCGGATTCTGCGGCCAGAACGGCGTCTTCTTCACACATGACACCCTTAATAATCAGTGGACCTTGCCAGAGATCTTTGACCCACTTTACGTCGTCCCATGTGAGGGTAGGGTCCAGTTGTTCTGCGGACCATTGTGCCAGTGTAGTCAATTGCTCGACGCCTTTTGCATGTCCTACCACGTTGCCAAAGGCGTAGCGTTTTGCCCCCAGCATCCTCAGGCACCAGGCTGGGTGCATCGCGATGTTTGCGAGGCTGGCCATGGTTATCCTTGGTGGGACCGATAGGCCGTTTTTAATGTCTTTGTGGCGTTGCCCCATAATCTGCAGGTCGACTGTTAACACCAGTGCAGAACAACCGGCCGCTTTCGCCCGCTCTATCAGTCGCCGGATAAAATCGCGATCCTTCATGACGTAGAGCTGGAACCAGAAGGGTTTCGATGCGGCCTCTGCGACGTCTTCTATAGAGCAGATGCTCATCGTTGAAAGGCAAAAGGGAACACCGAACTTCTCCGCCGCTCTAGCGGCCTGAATCTCGCCATTTACCCATTGCATGCCTGTCAGCCCTACCGGCGCAAGCGCCGTGGGCATAGAGACTTCTTCGCCCAGCATGGTCGTCTTCAGACTGCGGTCGGCCATGTCGACAAGAACACGTTGTTTGAATTTGTGACGGCTGAATGCGCTTCGATTGTCTCGATAGGTTGATTCTGACCATGATCCGGAATCGACGTAGTCATAGAACATCCGCGGCACGCGGCGTTGATGCTCGTCCTGTAAATCATCTACGCAGGTAATGGCTTTCATCGATTTTCTGCTACTTTGCCGAAAAGTGGTAAATTTTGAGGGCCCGTTCGGGAAATTTATCCGGGAACTCTTCCGAGCCGGGCATCATTGTCCTGAAGCGGCATTGTGGCGCATGTCGTGCGAACTGGTTAATCAGAAAGTCGTCGGTCAAATAAGGGCTGTTAACAGTTGCGATAACGTCTGCCTTCTCGGCGGTCAGCGATTTCAGTTTCTTAAGGACGGTGCCGTAATTTTTTTCTACATCGAAGCTGCCTCTCTGGCGCGTTGGGGGATCAATGATAACGGTGTTGTACGGACCGAACTGTTTGATCTTTCCCCAGGAACGGAACAGATTGTGCGGCACAGATTTGACTGACCTCTGCGCCTGATTGTTTAAGGCGTGATTGCGGGATCCCCACTGGATACTCGGCTTGCTCATGTCGACATTAACAACCTGGCGGGCACCTGCCGCAAGAGCTGCGACAGACAATGAGCAGGTGTATGCAAACAGATTGAGAACGTTCTTTCCTTCCGATGTCTGCGAAAGCCATTGGCGCAGGGGGCGCATGTCCAGAAAGAACCCGGCGTTCTGATTGACGCCCGGTTGAACCTCATATTTTAGACCGTGTTCTTCTACAATGCAGTGGTTGATCGGGGTCTTGTAGAGGCATTGGGTAGGCGTACCTTTACGTTTTCGGTATTGCAGCAATACGGATTCAATTTGCGAGTGTGTGTCGTGCTGGATGATTGCATCGGTGAGCGCTTCAACGTCTTCGATCTCTTCGTAGGTCGAGATGAGAACCACGGGCGAAAACCAGTCGACGGATAAGTGTTCCAGTCCCTCAAAAAGTTGTCCACGGCCGTGAAAAACCCTATGGGTTTCAGGTTGAGCCGATGCGAAAAAGCCAGCGGCTGACTGGGAAAGAGATTCGTACAAGGCGCTAGCGACTAGAAGTAACTACCGCGGGTGCGAGGCACACCGCGAGGAACAACATACGGCGTTGTTCGACCAACCAGTGTTTCGATCAGTAAAAGTTCCTGATCATCATGATTCTTGAAGGGTGCAGGTATGATTCGTTTCGATGCGCTTTTATCGCCCAGGATATATCTGGGTGCAGAATGGTGTTCAGAAACAATGGTTTCGCTGATGCCTGGGTTATCCGTTGTGGCCAGATCTGAAATGCCGTAACAGACACAGACATAAGAACGATCGGGTTCACTTTCCACATATACACCGGTACCGCGCACCCCGATCACGGCGCTGGGCGTCGAGATGTCTGTGCGCCTGGAGGCAAGAACTGACAGTGCCTTGCCTCGCTCCAGAGAGAAAGCAGTACTGACTACCCCGGCAGCTGACGATCTGCCGGGCAGTGTCATTTTGGAGTTGCTTCGAAGAATAAAGGCATCTTTCTCGACGACGAATATCACAAAACTCTTAGCGAACGTTTCAACAACGTCACCGGGGTTGATGGCAGTTGCTACCGTCGCAGCGACACCGTTGACCCGCACGTCACCGGTTAACTGGTGAATGGAGCGTCCGGGGGCTAGTGCAGTGGGTACGGAAGTTGACGAACCCGTACTGCAACCAGCAGCCGAGACCAGTGTTCCTGAAGCGAGCAGGTACAACAAAAACTGTCTGCGGGATTCATCGATGTCAGATATGCTTGTCATTCAGGTAACGGTCTATGCTCCAGTTGACGAGGATAGCATATGAGATAGAGGGGTCGATTAATTGTGTCTATGGATATTGGAATATGCGTCCCAAGCCATGTGGGTGATATAGGCTACGTTGTTCGTGCAGAAGCACTTGGATACAGCCACGCCTGGTTGGCGGACAGCCAGATGATCTGGTCAGACTGCTATGCGGCACTTGCGCTGGCGGCGGATCGAACTTCAACCATCAAGCTGGGCACCGGCGTTGCCATAACGGGTACCAGGCCCGCGGCTGTAAACGCCGCTGGCATCGCCACCATCAACGCGATTGCACCGGGGCGTACTTTTTTTGGCGTCGGCGCGGGCAATACCGCCATGCGAATTATGGGCTTGCCACCGCATCGCATTAAGCAGTTTGAAGCTTATCTGCAGGAGATAAAACCACTTTTACGTGGCGAAGAGGCAATGATGTCCTCCGGTGAAACAGAATTACCCATTCGACACGTAATGCCGGATAAAGGTTTTGTTAACTTCGAAGATCCCATTCCAATGTATGTCTCTGGTTTCGGTCCTCGTTCGTTAGCGCTTGCTGGGCAATACGGCGATGGCGCCGTGCTGGCCTTTCCAGGGAGTGCTTCGATGATGGAAAACATCTGGTCGATGCTGGAACAGGATGCACCGGCCGATTTTAGTCGGGACAATTTTTATACAACGGCGCTAACGGCGATGATAGTGAAAGAAGAAGGCGAAGCGATTGATTCTGCCCGTATCAAGCACGAGTGCGGCGCCATGGCGATGGCGTCCTTGCACTACGCCTATGATCAATGGAGGAATTTTGGTCGCCAGCCTCCCCACGCAGTCGCTAGTGTCTGGGAAGACTACACAAAACTGCTATCAGCGTTCCCTGAAGAGCGCAGGCATCAGCGAATACACCTGGGTCACAACTGCTGGGTTATTCCGGAGGAGCAGCAGTTCCTCACGAAGGAGCTGCTACAGGCAACGTGCCTGATTGGCACGCAGGACGAGTTGATTGACAAACTTCGTGCCCTCAATGAGGCAGGTCTTAATCAGGTGATGAACCTGCCTTCATTTGATCCCCGTTTTGAGGTGCTGGAGACGATTGCAGAAAAGGTTATTCCCTTTGTCTAGTGACACGTCCTAAACAAAGGGGCTAGCTAAAGGTGCCTCTTAGCGCGACCCCTGGCCATCGTCGATTTTGATATAGGTTCCGGTCACGAATTCGGAGGCCGGAGACAGGAAGTAGAGCAGGGTAGAGTCCATCTCTGCCGGGTCCCCAATCCTTTTGCGAGGAAAGTGCTGGGCGATATCCCCCATCCGCTCCAGCATGCCATCCATCATTTCTGACGAAAACGCGCCGGGTGCAATAGCGTTGACGTTGATATTGTTCCTTGCCCATTCAACCGCGAGCACTTCAGTCATCCGCACGATGGCGGATTTTGTAACCGAGTACAGCGCAGCGCCATTTCCGCTGTAATTGAAACCACCGACTGAAGAAATATTGATCATACGGCCTGGCTGCTTTGCGGCAATCAGCCGGCGGGCGACTTCACAGGACAGTTTAAAGGGGCCAACCAGGTTGGTATCGAACATTGAATAAATGAATTCATTGCTCATTTTGTGCGCTCGTTGGGCATCCGGGATTCCCGCGTTATTGATTAGGATGTCGACCAGGCCAAGCGTGGACTCTGCTTTGTCGACAACCTGAGCGATTTCTTCGGCGTTAGTAATATCAAAAGGGATAGGCTCGCAGATACCACCTGATGCGCGTATCTCTTTCGCCAGTTCTTCCAGTTTTTCAACCCGGCGCCCAGTTATCGCGACCTTGGCGCCGCAG
>JABBBA010000367.1 GCA_018607685.1 K189A clade bacterium
ATAGATGCATCAACCAGCGGCGAAGCTAGCTCATCGAACGTCTCTCGATCCAGCGCTCCTTTGAACTGCACACCATCACGGTCAAAGTCGATGTCGACGATTGCATTATCCGTGAGGCGCTCCTTTATTGATCTGGCTTCCATCAACAGTCCACGTAACTGCTCGCTTTCCAGTGGTTTCGTATAACCGGACTGCTCGACTATCCAGGTTGCTATCACCCTGTCGAAGTCGTCACCGCCGAGGGCCGAATCCCCACCCGTTGCCAGTACTTCAAAGACACCCTTACGGAGCCTGAGCAGAGAAATATCAAAGGTACCGCCGCCCAGGTCATAGATAGCAATCACGCCTTCACTACCGGAATCAAGGCCATAGGCTATAGCGGCAGCGGTGGGCTCATTCAATAACCGCAATACGTTAACGCCGGCGAGTTGCGCCGCATCTTTCGTTGCCTGCCGTTGTGCATCATCAAAATAGGCCGGAACGGTAATAACCACGCCATCCAGATCGCCGGCCAGTGTAAGGCTCGCACGATCAACCAGAGTACGAAGGATTTCAGCAGACACCTCAACGGGCGTCACATCCCCGCTGACGGTTTCTATTCTCGGCATTCCACCTTCAGCGGCAGAAAATCGGTAGGGTAGCTGGTTACCAAGTGTCGCCAGATCTTCAACACCTCGGCCCATCAGCCTTTTTACGGACACGATGGTATTCATGGAATCATTTGCCGCTTCAGCCAGGGCTTCATCACCGACGATTACGCCGCCGGGTGTGTAGCGTACGACCGAAGGTAGCATGTACCTGCCCATCTCATCCGGAAGTGTTTCAGAAACACCTGCGCGAACACTCGCAATCAGCGAGTTAGTCGTGCCGAGGTCAATTCCCGCAGCCCGTTTGCGCTGATGGGGATCGACCGCCTGGCCAGGCTCTGTGATTTGTAATAGCGCCATTAAAATTCCAATAACTTTTCTTTGAGCGGTGCTCTACTATTCCAACAACGCTTCTTCGAGTGATGCTTTAATATTCCGATAACTTTTCTTCGAGAGTTACTCTAGTAATCGAGTAACTTTTCTTCGAGACGGTTCGCAGAAACCATCAGCTTGGACAGGAACTGGAGTTCATACACTACCTGCTCCGCCTTGCGAGGATCCTCATCCAGCGCAGCTCCAAATTCAGCCTGCACCTTGCTCATCACCTGTTTCATTGTTTTGCGAAACGCATCAAGCGCTTCAAGACTGCCTTCCCCTTCCTCTATTGATTCGAGTTGCTCCCTGAGTTCGATCTGTTCCATCAGGAAAGCAGGGGGCAAGGTCGGGTTATGTTCCAGTTCTATGCCCCGTAGCTCCAATAAATATATTGCACGCGACAAAGGCGCCCGAAGTGTTTCGTTCGCCGTATTGACCTGGGTCGCCCACTGCATGGCGAGCCGCTTTTCCTGATCGGTTCCTGCTGCAAACCGATCCGGATGAACTTCTTTCTGCAAATCCAGAAAACGGTCGGCAAGCAGATCCTGGTCTACAGTGTAATCAACCGGCAGGCCAAAAATTTCGAAGTAGTTTTTATTGAAATCCACGAATAGTAAGGACGCCTGGCTTCAGACCAGGCCCTTCAAGTTAGACGGTAAAACTCTCGCCACAGCCACATTCGCCCTGGACGTTTGGATTCTTAAATTCGAACCCCTCATTCAGACCCTGTTTTACATAGTCCATTTGAGTACCATCGATGTATACCAGCGATTTGGGATCTACAAACACCTCAACGCCCTGCGAAGAAAACCTGAGATCTTCCGATTGAATTTCATCAACCGGTTCCATTACATACATCAGACCCGAGCAACCGGTGGTCTTCACAGCGACGCGAATCCCAACACCCTTTCCTCTTGAGGCCAGATAGCCAGAGACATGCTCCGCTGCCTTTTCCGTCAGGCTGATACTCATATTTTTACCCTGCCGCAACCGATGACGCTTCGTCACCTTCATGCTTTGAACGATAGTCTTTGACAGCCGCTTTAATGGCATCTTCCGCCAGCACTGAACAATGAATTTTCACAGGCGGCAAAGCCAACTCTTCAGCAATCTCTGTGTTCTTGATAGATGCAGCTTCATCCAACGTTCGCCCCTTAACCCATTCGGTTAACAGTGAGCTGGATGCAATCGCACTACCGCAACCATACGTCTTGAATTTAGCATCCTGGATCACGCCATCTTCGCCAACCTTGATCTGCAAGCGCATCACGTCGCCACAGGCCGGTGCACCCACCATGCCTGTACCTATTTCTCCGCTTTCCGCGTCCATTTTTCCGACGTTACGCGGGTTCTCGTAGTGGTCCAGTACTTTGTCGCTGTATGCCATCTTGTTGCTCCTAAATGATATCTGTCTGCCCGGCCACAAATGGCCGGGAAGTGAACTCCGGGTAGTGCGCTAGTGTGCAGCCCACTCTATTTTTTCCATATCTACACCATCTTTGTACATATCCCAAAGCGGTGACAACTCTCTTAATTTTTCTACGGCCGTCCTGACACTACTGATAGCCTGGTCAACGTCTTCTTCAGTTGTGAATCGCCCGATAGAGAACCGCAAAGAACTGTGCGCAAGCTCATCGTTCAGACCAAGTGCCCGAAGCACATAGGAAGGCTCAAGGCTTGCGGAGGTGCAGGCAGAACCGGAAGACAGCGCGATATCTGGCAATGACATGATCAGTGATTCACCTTCTACAAAGTTGAAGCTGATGTTGATGATGCCTGGAACACGATGATCCATATCCCCAGAGACATAGACCTCTTCCACATCCTGAAAACCATCCCATAGACGCTGTCGCAGGGCCAGAATTCGCTCACCTTCCTCATGCATTTCTTCTTTGGCAATCCGGAATGCTTCTCCCATCCCGACCAGCTGATGGGTTGCAAGAGTGCCTGAACGCATACCTCTTTCATGGCCACCACCGTGCATCTGGGCTTCCAGTCGCACACGCGGCTTCCTGCGAACATACAGCGCGCCAACGCCTTTGGGTCCATACATCTTGTGCGCAGAAAACGACATAAGGTCAACCTTGAGCTCACCAAGATCAACGTCAATCTTGCCTGCGCTTTGCGCAGCGTCAACATGGAAGAAAACCTTTGCAGCGCGGGTCACTTCACCAATACCTGCAATGTCGTTAACCACACCAATTTCATTGTTGACGTGCATGATACTGACAATTGTCGTGTCCTCGCGGATCGCCGCGGCAACACTCTCTGGAGAAATCAGCCCATCTGTACCGGGCTCGAGATACGTTACCTCGAAACCATCCCTTTCGAGATGACGACAGGTGTCCAGCACCGCCTTGTGTTCAATCTTGGATGTGACAATGTGCTTGCCTTTACTCTTGTAGAACTGGGCGACACCCTTAATTGCAAGGTTATCTGATTCCGTCGCCCCTGAGGTCCAGACGATTTCTCGAGGATCACAGTTCAAAAGATCTGCCACTTGCCGCCGTGCTATCTCTACTGCCTCTTCTGCTTCCCAACCGAACTTGTGTGACCGGCTTGCAGGATTACCGAATTTACCTTCCGCCAGAAGGCATTCGCTCATTTTTTGTGCAACCCGCGGGTCTACTGGCGTGGTTGCTGCATAGTCAAAGTAAATTGGTGATTTCATCTCGTTCCCGTAACTCAATTTCAAAGGTGCCTAATTACAAATCCGCGACTGCGGGCAAACGTACAATCTCGTCTTCAATAGCGTCCTGTCTGGCCGCAATCTGCTTCACGTCTCTTTTCGCAATGATGCTGGCCAGGTCGATACCTGCCAGAAAGTGGTGGATCTCACTGCTGAGATCAGACCAAAGCTGATGCGAGAGACACATCTCTCCGTGCTGGCAATCTGCCCGTCCGGAGCATTTTGTCGCATCGACGTTTTCATCGACCGAATCGACGATTTCTGCCACAAAAATCTGGCCCGGGTCACGTTCCAGCTGATAACCACCACCCGGACCCCTGACACTGTTAACCAGATTGTGCTTTCTAAGCTTGGCGAACAATTGCTCCAGGTAAGACAGGCTGATTCCCTGCCGACGTGAAATATCCGCAAGACTGATCGGTCCAGCCTTCTGGTGTACAGCCAGATCAAGCATTGCGGTGACCGCATACCTGCCTTTTGCTGTGAGTCTCATGTATTTTCCTCTCTATCGCCGCGTTCCAGTTAAGGAACGCCGTGATGCTATATCAATTCCAAAGGCTACTAAACACTGCCGCCAAGGGCGCGAATTATGCAATACCTGACTATTTTGGTCAACTATTTACTTGACCATTTTAGTCGGGTATTCAAAGAATGCCAGCGGATGCTTAGACTGAGTGAGAAATTGCTTAGAACAGGCGGTTCTAGCCCTTTTCCTGAGGTTCCTGCGACTCACCGGGCTTACCTAACCTATTGATTGCAGTAAGAAAACCGCGAAGAATGTTCACTTCCATCTGATCAACACGGATCCTGTTGAAAAGGCGCCTGAGGCGAGTCATCAGCTGGCGTGGGTTCTCCGGGTCGTGAAAACCTACCTGGACCAAGGTCTCTTCAAGGTGGTTATAGAAATGCTCCACCGCGGCAGAATCCGCAAACGGGCGGTCCCAGTCACGTTCAGCGTCCCCTGAATCCGGTCTTCCGGCCAGTTTCGCCTGCAATACCTCATAACAGATAACCTGAACCGCCATCCCCAGGTTAAGCGAGCTATAGGCTTCACCGGTGGGAATATTCACATGAAACTGGCACTGCTGAAGTTCTTCGTTTTTCAGGCCGCGGGACTCACGCCCAAATAACAGCCCTACTTTTTGATCGCCCTCAAAGGCCGTCACCACTTTCTCGCCGCACTCTTTTGGCGAAAGCAGCGGCCAGGGTATTCGACGCTCCCTTGCGGAGGTGCCAATAACAAGCTGGCAGTCGGCAATGGCTTCCTCAACTGTTTCCACCACCTTTGCGTCGCGAACAACATCACCCGCACTGGCGGAACGAAACACCGCTTTCATACTGGGGAAGTCCAGTGGATTCACCAGAACAAGTTCGGTGAGACCCATGTTCTTCATTGCGCGAGCGGACGCACCAATATTTCCCGGGTGGCTCGTTTCAACCAGGATTACTTTCACACCGGGGAACAGATTTGCTGAAGTCATAGAAGCTTTACTTACGGAAACAAAAAGGGAGTAGTAACAAGACCGTGAATATTACAGGGTTTCTGTTAGAATGCGCGCCCGCATTTACTCGTCCGGACCCATCATGGAACCAATGGCCAACATTGCACTTCGCGCAGCACGACTTGCCGGGCAGCAGATCTTGCGCGGTTATGACCGACCGGACCTGATTGATATTTCCTCCAAAGGCCACAATGATTTTGTGACCAATATCGACAAAGAAGCAGAACAGATTGCGATCGAGGTCCTGCGGGAAAAATTTCGCGATCATAAGATCACCGGCGAAGAATCCGGCTCCTCGACCGAAGAGGATACCGAGTATGAGTGGGTCATCGACCCGATCGACGGCACAATGAACTTTATGAGGCAACTGCCACATTTTTGCATCTCCATTGCCTGCCTGCACAAAGGCAAGATAGAACACGGTGTCATTATCGACCCTATTCGCCAGGAAGAATTTGTTGTCAGCCGCGGTCAGGGCTCTACCCTCAACGGAAAACGAATTCGGGCCAATGCCGTCGAAACACTCGATGGTGCATTCATCGCAACAGGGGGCGGTGATAAGCATCTGCACATCGACGGCGAAACCGCGGTTACCAGACACCTGATCCAGTCCAAAAGCATTATGCGGCAATCAGGAAGCGCCGCTCTGGACCTGGCCTATGTTGCAGCTGGTCGGCTGGATGGTTTGTATATGAGAGGCCTGGAACGTTGGGATATGGCCGCGGGTGTTCTGCTGGTCACTGAAGCCGGAGGGCTGGTGGGTGATTTCGAAGG
>JABBBA010000429.1:0-1619 GCA_018607685.1 K189A clade bacterium
GAAGTGCATTGGTCTGGCCCAGCCGATGCGTGATAACACGCAGGCTTTCCATCCTGACGGGTTTGATAAGGACGTCGTTCATGCCAGCCTCAAGACATTCCTTTTTCTCTTTGCCGGTGGCGTGAGCAGTCAGTCCAACAATAAGCGCGGACCGATTGTGATGTCGAATTCTTCTGGTGGCCTCCAGACCATCGATGCCAGGCATTTGTATGTCCATGAAGATTAGTTCGAATGGCCGATTTGTCGCCAACGAGACTGCGGCCTCTCCGGTGGCAGCAAGAGAGACGTTGTGACCCAACTCATTCAATTGGATTTCAAGCAATTGAATATTGACCTCATTGTCATCAACGATCAGAACATTTTTTTGGATAGGACTGTCATTTGTGGTGGCGATCCGGGCGACGATTTTCTCCAGTTGAATCTGTGTCACTGGGTTCTGCACGGTAATCCATTGTGGGTGGTGGTAATGCTGACGGTTGTTCAGCATTAGCACGAAGGTTTTTTCTGGCAGATGAGGCTTGATTGTAAGGAACGCCTCACTGGTTTCGTCAGCGACCATGCAGATATCCAGGTTCTGATTTTTGAAGTCCGTAATGCAGGTGACCCCAAGAAAGCGTAGTCGTTGGGTAAGGCTGGATCTTACGTGTTCGTCATCGGCGATCACGATAGCGGTTAGATCAGTTTTCGCTGACATTTCCCGGTGAATCACAGCGGCTGGAAAAGTCAGGGTTTCGTGGTTCCAGGTAGCGCCCGCGGATTCTAAATCATCATCGAAGGCTACATTCGGCTTTAGGTTTGGTGTTTTCGGGAAAGTGAGGGAGAAGCCACCGGTGGTCTGACGAACGTTGATGAAGACCTGCCTCTGTTTGTCCTGATGTGGATCACTGAGTTGCAGGTAACCGATGATTAATTGAAAAAGGCAGAAGCCGAATTGATCGTTGTCGAGGCTAAAGTGGTGCGGACAGTTTCGGTCAAACTCGATGTGGAAAGTGGTAACTGGTTTTCTTGAAAGTGGTGCGGTGATGCTGATGACACGATCAATCAGTATTAAAAGGTCGTGGTTATCAGTCGCAGTAATGCGCCGTGAATCCGAGAGCAGGAACTGAAGGTTCTCGAGCTCAGTGATGGCCCCGGGGTTTAGTGGGCTGCTGTTGGCTACCGCAAACAGTTTTTTTGCTGTCTCGCGCGCCAGTAGTTTTCGGATCTCGAAGTCTTTGGTGGCGCTGGAGAATGCACTTTTTTCTTCGTCAAGTATCTCACGTTCCTGTTTCAGTAAAAGGCTATCCGCTTCGCGGGCAATGGTGTTGTTGCGTATCTGCAGTTCAAGTTCAGTGATTCTTTTTGCGGAATCTACGTTCCCCGCTGCACGATAGAATCGAATTGCGCGGTGCAGCTTTTTCAATTCTGGAGCTTGCCCCCCTTTGGGTGTTTCAGCGTTTGCGTAGAGACTTTCGCTCAGGGCCTTGAGAGGTTGGGCAAATCGCTGGTATGCCCGGGTGATAGTCGTTAACGCGAAGAAGACGCTTACTCCGCCGGTTAAGAGGAGCCACTCGTTTGGAATCGTGAAAGCCAGCGACAGCCCTCCCAGAAACAGGAGCGGGGATACTGGGAGAAGCAAC
>JABBBA010000429.1:1629-5916 GCA_018607685.1 K189A clade bacterium
CTTATTACCAGAGCTATTTGGCTTTGATTCGAACTGAGGGCTCTGGTTCGGGAACTAACTTATGACTGAAATGAATTTCAATAGACAATCCTGATATTATATGAATTCTGGAACTTCTCCTATCATGGCCAAATCCCTTTAGCAGGTCGCATATTAATGACTGATTACCCCACCATTGAAGATTGCATTGGTGAAACGCCGCTTGTAAGACTTCAGCGTCTTCCCGGCGAGACGAGCAATACCATTTTAGTCAAACTGGAAGGAAACAACCCCGCGGGGTCGGTTAAGGATCGACCGGCCATCAGCATGATTCAGCGGGCCGAGGATCGAGGGGATATTGCCCCGGGCGATACGCTTATCGAGGCGACTAGCGGTAATACGGGCATCGCTCTGGCAATGGCCGCAGCGATCAAGGGTTATCGAATGGTCCTGATTATGCCGGCTCACATGAGTGATGAACGTAAATCCGCTATGGCGGCGTATGGGGCGGAACTTGTGATGGTCACCCAGAAAGAGGGTATGGAAGGCGCCCGTGATCTTGCGGAAAGAATGCAGGCAGAGGGCAAAGGGCGTGTCCTTGACCAGTTTGCTAACGAAGATAACCCGAGAGCTCATTACGAAGGAACTGCGCCGGAAATTTATCGGCAGACAAACGGTGAAATTACGCATTTCGTCAGTTCCATGGGTACAACCGGTACCATTATGGGATGTTCAAAATATTTCAAGGAAGTGAATCCGGATATCCAGATTATTGGATTACAACCCGTTGAAGGGTCACAAATTCCGGGGATTCGTCGATGGCCCAAGGCTTACCTGCCAAAGATATACAATAGTGAACACGTAGATCGGGTGATTGATGTTGAACAAACCCTGGCCGAAGTTACCATGCGGCGACTCGCGCAGGAGGAAGGCATCTTCTGCGGTGTATCGTCGGGCGGTGCGGTCGCAGGTGCATTGTTGTTAAGTGAGGCGGTTACAAATGCCACTATCGTGGCTATAGTATGTGATCGCGGTGACCGGTACCTTTCCACCGGCGTCTTCAGTAACGGTTAATCCCAGTATCTCTAACTCAAGTACCTTTAATGAAATCAAATGACCCTATAGAGGTCACGGTGGAAACCGTGGCAAATGACGGCTGCGCGTATACCGCCGATGGTAAGCAGGCCGTTTTTGGCGCGTTACCCTTTGAAAAGGTCATTGCCGTTCCGGTTGCCAGAAAACGCAAGCGCTTGTACATGCGAACGACTGAAGTCCTGACGCCATCAAGTCACAGGGTAACGCCGCTATGTAAGGCCGCTGCCTTTTGTGGCGGTTGCAGTTTTCAGCATGCAAGCCATAGCTACCAGTTGGAACTGAAGCAGGCCCAGGTTCAGCAAGCGTTCGGTGAGATTGCACCCCGCGACTGGATGGAACCGATTTCGGCATCACCATATGGATATCGCACCAAAGCTCGGCTGGGCGTGAAGTACGTTGACAAGAAGGGAAGGGTGTTGGTTGGTTTCAGGGAAAAGATGAAGCCCTATATCGCCGACATTGATAACTGCCCGATATTGGTCGAGCCTGTTTCAGGGCTGATTGAACCACTCGTGGAGCTCATTAGTGGTCTCAGTGAACCAAAAACAATTCCGCAGATAGAAGTGGCCTGCGGTGATAGGGACGTTGCGCTGATTTTTCGTCATATGGAGGCAATGTCCGACGAAGATCTGCAGAAACTACGTTCATTTGGGCATGATCAATCCGTTCAGGTATTCCTGCAACCTGGGGGGCTCGATAGTACGCATAAGATTTTCCCTCAGGACGACAACGATCTGCTGCACTACCGGTTGCCTGATTACGACCTGGATTTTGAATTCTCTCCGCAGGATTTCACACAGGTGAATTTACCGGTAAACAGGCTTATGGTGGCCAGAGCGATCGAACTGTTGGAGATAGACCCTTCGGACGAGATATTCGACGCCTTTTGTGGGATAGGCAACTTTTCGCTCGCAATTTCCAGGTTTGCGAGGAAGGTGACGGGCGCAGAGCAATCCGCCGCCAGTATCACCCGGGCTCGAGAGAATGCCCGTCTCAATGGCGTGGAAAACGTATCATTCCTCGTTGAAGATCTACAGCTGGAAGCCCCTGAAATCAATGGCTTAGAGAGTGCAAATAAAGTCCTGCTTGACCCTCCCAGAAGCGGCGCAGAGGCAATGGCCAAAAGACTTGCCAGTAGTAATGTAGGCAGGGTAGTGTACGTTTCCTGCAACCCGGAGACGCTGGCTCGAGACATCGGAATCCTTAAAAATGATGGATTTGAGCTTCGATCGGCGGGAATAATTGATATGTTTCCTCATACAACCCATGTAGAATCCATCGCGCTCCTCGTTCGTCAGGGGTAACCCTCTAAGCCGCCCAATACTTAACGATTCTTTCATGGTTAAAGTCAGACAAGAACAGCCATTACTGGTTGACGGCTCAGTCAATATTGAGATGTGGCTTTGCAAAATTGGCGATACGAGACCTGAACTCAATCTGTCCCGTCTACGTGATGTTTGCGAGCTTTCAGAGCAGGCTGAAGAAAAAGCATTGGCAACCGGTGGCGTCTGGACCGAAGGTCACAGTAGCTTTCGTATGGGCCTTGGCATGGCTGAAATTCTGAATGAACTCCACGTTGATGAAGACGGTCTGGTCGCGGCGATCATCTATCGCGCAGTTCGCGAAAATCAGCTGACCCTAAACCACGTGAAAAAGCAGTTTGGGGCCGACGTTGCACGCCTGGTTGAAGGCGCGTTAAAGATGGCGGCTATCAGTGACATGCAGTTTGGCACGACTAAAAAACTCTTTGGTGAACGCCAGGACCAGATGGAGCAGGCACGGAGAATGCTCGTCTCCCTGGTGGATGATGTGCGTGTGGCGCTTTTGAAGCTTGCAGAGAGAACCTGCGCCATCAGGAATGCAGTGAAGAGCACGAATCCCAGGGGCCTGAAACTGGCCAGGGAAGTCTTTGAGATTTACGCACCGCTCGCCCACAGATTAGGTATTGGTCATCTTAAATGGGAATTGGAAGACCTGTCGTTTCGGCTCAGGGAACCACTTTCGTATAAACGTATTGCCAAGTTGCTGGACGAGAAGAGAACCTTCAGGCAAGAGTACATTGCCAATGTTGTTGCAGAGTTGAACCGCAGGGTTAAGCAGTTCGGCATTGACTGTACGGTGGATGGTCGACCAAAACATATCTATAGCATCTGGAGAAAGATGCGTCGCAAGGGAATTCCCTTTTCCGAAGTTTACGATGTTCGTGCAGTCCGAATCCTTGTTGGCAACGAGGGGGATTGTTATCGAATATTGGGTGTCGTCCACAATCTCTGGCGCAATATACCCCATGAATTCGATGACTATGTCGCGAATCCAAAAGAAAATGGTTATCAGTCGCTTCATACGGCGGTTATTGGTCCTGAAGGAAAAGTGCTGGAGATACAGATCCGCACCCAGGATATGCACGAGGAAGCGGAATTCGGTGTTTGTTCTCATTGGCAATACAAGGACTCTGACGATGTAAAGGGCTCGGAATCCTACGAACAAAGAATCGCCTGGTTGCGCCAGATCATTGAAGGGCAGGATGAAGACGGCGATAGTGAACTGGATCTTTTCAGCGCGCTGTCGGTTGATCGTATATACGTTTTCACGCCGGATGGTGACGTTGTGGATATGACGCCGGGCGCGACGCCTATAGACTTTGCTTATCGGGTACACACAGAAATTGGACACAAGTGTCGTGGTGCGAAACTCAATGGACGGGTTGTGCCACTTAATACGCCAATGAATTCCGGAGACCGAGTCGAAATCATTGTCGGTGATGAACCGGAGCCCAGAAGGGAATGGCTGCACGAGCATCTTGGATATATAGAAACTTCAAGGGCGCGTGCCAAGATCCAGGGTTGGTTTACGCGAAGAGAAAAAGAAAAGAACGTTGAAGAAGGAAAGAAACTGCTGGTTGAAGAGCTCAGTCAATTGGGCGTTGAACACTTTGAGTTCTCCGATCTGGTTGACCGTATTGGTTATGATTCTCCTAATGAACTCTTTTATGCAATTGCAGTTGGCGACCTGGCTGCGTTTGATGTCGTTGAAGAAGCTGCTGATCTGGTACAGCTGGATATTTCGGATCATCAGCTGGACCTCGATATTGGGGCGGCGGAAGACAAAGCGACTATCAAGGGGCAGGGTGATCTCGGATACGAGATGTCTGAATGCTGTCAGCCCGTACCGGGGGATCTGATTGTAGGCGTGGTAGATGAGGCGGACCTTGTA
>JABBBA010000251.1 GCA_018607685.1 K189A clade bacterium
GGTAGATTCATACAGGAATCGTGCTGTCCCAAAATCGCGACCCTGCTGGACTAGATCAATCTCCTCATCATTGATGGTGCCTTCTATTTTGGTGTCATCCTCAACTGCCGCCAGTACACCATAACGCCAGTTGCCCTGCTGCCCCGTAATCTTTGCGGCACCCTGGAGCTCGGTAGGCTGATTGTCTTCGAGATCTGTGAGTTCAAGGTCATCTATGTTGAAACCCTTGGGCGGACTGCCGATTCTGCGGGTATTCACCAGAATGGTCGGTGTGCCCTGGCCTCTTGACCTGGCCCGGGGGGTTGTCCTGAAAATTTCCTGGCCCTCGAGAAAGAATGGACGCTTTTCGGGAAAGAAAGTCTCAAAGGATGTCAGATTGACGACAACGTCATCGGATTCCACATTCCCGAAATCCGGGTTAACCGTGGCGGTCAGCTGCATATTCGATGTAGGACGCCAGAAAATATCGAAGCCTGCTTTGTAGTCATCTTCTGAATTGATTACGTCGTACTTGGTCGCAGCGTACGGGTAGAAAGTGAATTGCTTTTTCGGGGTGATGTTTTCGATTTCGAGCGGCTGAAGGGCGCTCATAAACCGGCTGCCGGATTCAGGGAGTGCAGGCCATCCCCATCGCTCACCCAGATGAGAGACACCTCGCGAAATATAGAAGCCGAGTCGGCGAGAATCACCGGCCTGCTCGGGCATTGTGATCATGGACCAGGGCAGGAAGTACTCTGCGACCCAGCCACCATCGACTTCGGACGAGGCGCCGCGCCAGGCACCGTCCCATTCTCGACTAAACTGCCGTTCGGGCAGAACGGTACCGTCGGCTAATGAGTCGCCCAGGGCGACCGCAAACCAGTATGCGTAAAGGCCTTCACCCGAGGGATCGATGGTAATGGAAATGCTGTCGCGGCTGATAAATCGATCACGTGATGTGAGCCGAGCGATTAAGGTGTCGTTCGGTTGTTCACTGAATACGCCAACATACAGGCCGCGTTCGGTGTAGAAGAACTTTGTGTGGGTTGGGTAGGCGGGCTTTGCCAGGGTTTCTGGCTGCAGGGTTACGGTCTGCGAGTGTACCGGAAGGTCAACCCAGACGGGCTCAGTGAGTTTGCCGTCAATCGTAATACTTGTATTGTCGTCGACCCTGCTGAGTTCTATGACCGGTAAGGTGTTGTACTCCACCGCTGCGTGCACCCCGTCAACATGACAAAGTGAAAGTAGCACTGGGCAAAATACCAGGGCGAACAGCCGCCGGGGATCGAACAAAACAGGCACCTTAATGTTTGGTCTGGCGATGAGGGGTTTGGCGGGGCTTGTGCTGGCGTTTTCCGTGACTAGACTTGTCAGTGTACGGGCACGCTCGCCAATTTATTGTTTGCAGGCCCGTGAAAATCAACCTGCGACGCTCATCACAAAAGGTGCGTAGTCTACTGAAATTTAAGGGGTTTATCTATAAATGTCCGGGATTTACCAAACCGCAGGTCTGGCTGTACTAAATGCATTGGCGCGGTTAGGGAACTATCAACACCGGCAAATTCAATTCGGTTCGGCGGCGACAGAAAAGATTGACTGGTATCAGGTGGATGAGAATGCCCCGACGGTCATTTTTTATTATGGTGGCAACTGGCGCTCATACAGGAAGGAAGATTACCGGTTTGTCGCCGATACCCTGTGCGGCATGGGCGTTAATGTGGCTATCCCGGATTTCCTGAAATACCCGGAACACCGCTTTGACGGCATTCTAAGATCCGTAGTTAATGCGACAAACCACTTTCTGGATGAGGTTTACACTGATGGCCCGGTCATCATGATGGGGCATTCCTCGGGCGCACAGATGGCAGCGCTGGTGACACTCAATACCACTCTACTGGACAACCCCGGAAGGATTAAAGCCATGGTGGGTATGTCTGGACCCTATGACTTTTATCCGTTCACCGAGGATGACCATTGGGACCTGTTCGGCCCGGAAGACCACTACCCAATGTCCCAGCCCGTTAATTTTGTTCGCCGTGATGCGCCTGAGCTATACCTGTTGCACGGTGAAGATGACACCCGCGTTCGACGTGGCCATTCGAAGAGCCTGATGGAAAAGCAGATCGAAGCAGGTGGTATCGCCCGTCGTGAGGTTTATCAGGGTATGGGTCACGCGGATGCCGTAGTATCGTTTTCACGTATACATCGTCGCAAAAGCCAGTTGGTTCGTGATATACAGACGTTTATTAGTTCAAAAATCTAGACAGACCAAATTCATAGAAACTT
Source organism: K189A clade bacterium (assembly GCA_018607685.1). Taxonomy (GTDB): domain Bacteria; phylum Pseudomonadota; class Gammaproteobacteria; order Pseudomonadales; family Azotimanducaceae; genus UBA9659. The sequence continues at coordinate 2,266 of JABBBA010000251.1, forward strand.
AATAGAAACTTAAGGGGAAAGACCGTGCCAGTATCTGAATCCACAACCGACGAACTACTCGTTGAAAATAAGGGGCGCGTTGTTGTCATCACGCTCAATCGACCAGAGCGAATGAATGCAATCAGCAGGGACATGCTCGATCAGCTGTCAGCCAAGGTGACTGAAGCTAATAAAGACCCTGAAGTGCGTTGCATTGTTCTGACGGGTAATGGCCGAGGCTTTTGTGCCGGACTGGATCTGGTAGATGCCGGTGCTGGTGGTATTGGATCTGGTGGATCCGGCTCGGGCAGTAATCGACCCAGGCAATTGTTCGACCTGCGTGATGCGCCGATTAATGTGATGTGGAACATCGATACGCCCATGGTCTGCGCCCTGAATGGTGCTGCTGCGGGTTACGGTATGGACCTTGCTCTGCTCTGTGACATTCGCGTTGCGGCAGAATCATCCAAGATGGCTGCCGTGACGGCCAAACGTAACGTGGTACCTGAGTCTGGTGGCACCTGGTTACTGCCAAGACTGATTGGCTGGGCCAAGGCGGCTGAGCTTTACTACCGGGGCAGGGTAGTTGGTGCTCAGGAGTGTCTTGAGATAGGCCTCGTGAATACTATCGTTCCTGACGACAAGTGCCTTGAAACAGCGATGGAGTGGGCGGAGGAAATTGCCGACAACGCTCCGATGGCTGTGCAAACTACTAAACGTATGATGCGTATGGGCCTGGAGCAGTCCTATGACACCTCGGTGGATCACCTGATGGTTCATTTGACCGGTATGTTCCAGAGCGAAGACTTCCAGGAAGGTGTTAAATCGTTCCTCGAGAAGCGTAAGCCTGAGTTTACGGGCAGATAGACCGGGAGTATCGGAGGACTCGATGATTACCGTCCTCCGGTGCGCTGTTCAAGGCCAGGGTCTACATGATATCAGCGCGCTCGTCGCGAATGCGGTGAGCGCTGCTGGTGTTGAAGAGAGCCTGTGTACACTCTTTATTCGACATACTTCCGCCAGTCTTCTGATCCAGGAAAACTACGATCCGTCAGCGAAAGCCGACCTGGAAATGTGGTTGAACAAGCTGATCCCTGAGAATGACCCTGATTACACCCACACACTGGAAGGACCCGATGATATGCCTGCGCATATCAAGTCCGCGCTGACGGCGACCAGTGTTTCAATTCCTGTCAGCGACAATAAACTCATGCTGGGCACCTGGCAGGGTATCTTCCTGTGGGAGCATCGACATCGGCCCGGTGAACGGGAAGTTGTGGTGCACCTGGGCGGGTAATCACCGCGCATCGACAACCTTTAGCCCATCTGTATTTTTACGGCGACTTACATAGACCCATCCATCTCAAGAAACAGTTTAGTCTGGAGACAGTGTCTTTCATCAAGCATCGACGTCGTCGGCGAACCCTTTGGTTGGGTGTAACTATGTATAGCGTACTTCGTGCCTGTCTAACAACGCTTTCATTGCATCAACGCCTTCGCTCAGGTGGTAGAGCGCTGCATTCATGCCGCATTGCCTCGCTGCTTCAACATTACGATCGCTGTCATCAATAAAAAGAAACTCCGACGGCTGAAGACCCTGTTGATTTATGATTTTTTCAAAATAGCTAGCTGATGGTTTGGCAACATGCATCTCGCATGACACGAAAAGCGCATCAAAGTACTGATCGTAACGCAGCGTCTCGAGCATGTGTTGATACCGGAACTGTTGCTGATTAGTGGCAAGCGCGACCCGTATTCCATTGGCGCGAACGTTGCCCACGATTGCCAGTATCTGTTCAGAAGGATTGATCAACGTCCATGCATACAACACATCGGCTAGTTGGACCTCGATTTTCCACTTCTTCAGCACACGTTTCAGTGAATCCTCGAAACCCTTCTCGCCGAGCAAGTGCGGATACTCTGCGGCAAAAATATCTGAGACGAAGCCATCGGCCTCAGAGGGGTCAGGTATCATGCGTTTCCAGTGATCCAACCAGTCGGGCATTGTTTCCTGGATGACGCCATCGGCATCAAAGAGTACGTTTTTAATCGCCATCGGCGGTGAACCGTAGCCTGAGCATTGTCTGGCCTGTTTCTTCGTGGTGTTTTGATTCCATCAGGACAAACCCATATCTGTCGTAGAATTTCCGTCCAATGGGGTTCGCCTCAAACACTTCAACCTCCAGGTCACCATGAATAGCCTGGGCTTTGTCCATCAGCGCTTTCCCTATTCCGGTGCCATGGCATCGTGGTTCCAGAAAGATTGCGCCCACTTCATTGCCCATCAGGGAAAGAAATCCAACGACCTCGCCCTCTAATTCAGCAACCCAGGTATCAGAGTTGGGAATATAGATTGTTTTGATGTTCTCTCGTTCCTGGGCAAGAAATTCCTCAGACAAGAACGTGTGGGCAATTCGCGACGCGTTCTCCCAGGAAATTTGTACCCCTGACAGGTCAGCCGAGGTGTATTGGCGAATGCTGAGGTTGGTCATGGTTGTACATCTCCGGTGTAGTTTCGTTGTGATGAGGTAGCCTTTCTGAATCCAGGGGAAATGTATTTACTTGCTCCAGTCTATTCCTCGCTCACCGTTTGAATCTCTTTGTTAAAGCCCATCCACACTAAAAGAGCGAGCTGTCGAAACGCGGCTATCCACCAGAGGCGTGCGTTAACGAGGTCTCCAGACCTCATAGGTTAATCTCCATAAGCCTATCGGATTCTCCAAGTATTTCTCCCGTATATGAAAAACCCTGCTTCTCAAAAAATTTACCGGCATACCTGTTTTCTTCAAGGTGACTGGTGATCAGCGCCCTGGCGTTAGGCGCATCCTGGAGGCGTTTGATGAGTAACTTTAAAGCCTGCTCTGCATATCCTTTGCTCTGAAACTGAGCGCCGATCATGATGCGCCACAGGTAGTATTCGCCTTGATCCGGTGCCTCGGACGTCATAATGAAACCCACCGGCGTGTCACCCGAATAAATTGCCCGTATCCAAACAGGGTCATCATCCGGTGGATAATGTCCCTCTGCAATGGACTGCGCGTTCGTGCGCGTATAAAACTCTTTTTGATTGTTGGTTACATCGAGATTCAGAACATCTTCCAAATTCTCACTGTCTATTTCTCGAAAACTAATAGTCATGCTCATACGATCTTATCCTTGACTCGCGCGGGGCGAGCAGAAGTAGTTAAGAATCAGAATTCGCGTTGTGGGGTAGTGATCAATGCAAAGGGATGGGGAAGGTTAGCGTTGATCGCCTTTTGTGCAGCTCACAGCGGATCTGATTGGTCGTTTTGAAATATGCATACGAAGCCTCCTGTGAATCTGAATTAGATATTATAAATACTGAACCATTGAGCGGTGGATCTCAATGTGGATTAAATCAGGGAAATTCAGGCGCTTTGGCTCTGCTGTGATCTTCCGGTTTTGCGTGGTCGGAAAGGGATGCTCGGTGTGCGGTTATCACGCTAAGTTTCGTCAGCGTGGGCGCCGGATGCCATTTTTATTTGCTACTGCCGTAGCTTGTGTTGATGTTAATGCCAGGAAGGATCATGACTTTTTCGATAGGCTTCTCGGCTCTTGATCCTCTGGATGTAAGCCGCAACCTTAGCCGTTGGTGATTGAAGCCAGCCAAACTGAACGGCAAAGTCCAGCATTCCCC
>JABBBA010000211.1 GCA_018607685.1 K189A clade bacterium
TTGGTTCGCCTTGAAATCATTTTGAGTTGATCCGCAGGCTCCTGGCCGAGTTCATCGAATATTTCGCGGCATCGGCCAATGGCCTCAGCGAAAGACATGGGCAGACAATCCACACGACTGCTTTCAGTCTGGATAACGTTGCTGAAAAACTTGCCTGGCACGACCGGGTTCAAGACGACCGTACCCGATGATTTGACGTCAGCGATGCTGAGGTCGGATTGTCGCAACATATGATCAAATCGGCTGAATAATCCAAGTTCATCAATGGCGCCCTGGTAATCATCCAACTCGCGGTTTTCTGTTGCGAAACCCTGAGCAAGTTCGATCTCGCGTAAAATCCACCACTCGGGTCGTCTCTCTGCCTTGGGTGGCACAATGAAGTCCGTGTACTGGATGTAAGGCTCTTTTTGCATCCCCAGGCCGCAGATATTAATGTCTGCGCGTTCAAACATATCGGTTGCCGGTAGCACATAATCAGCGTACTCGGAGGTTGCAGAGGGATAGATATCGATAACCATCACGAACTCGAGTTTCTCGAAAGCCCTTTGAAGCTTGTCCCCGGAACCCATCGAGAGAAGCGGGTTACCTGAGATCACAACGAGTCCTTTGATGGGGTTGTCTTCGGCAAGAATCATATCTGCCATCAGATTCCCGGGCAGCGAACCGCGAATTTTTCGAACATCACCCATTGGGGTTGGCTCATACTTAACTTCACCCTGAAGCCGACCAGCTTTGGCTGCCGGATAGAAGCCGCGTGAATAGACGTTCCCTCCGGGCTTGTCCAGATTGCCGGTGACGACACTAAGCATAAAGAGTAGCCAGTAGGCGAGCGAACCCTGTCGGCTCATGTTCACGCCCGTCGACATGTAGAAGGCTGCGCTTTTAGCTTTGCCGATAGCGTCCGCGAGTTCTTCTATCGATTGGGCGCTGATGCCAATAATGCTCGCGACCTGTTGTGGACTGTACTCAGCGATAAAAGATCGAAGACCTTCGATGTTATCTGCATGATCCTGGATATAGTCATGGTCGACCATATCCCGGTCAAACAGGCGATGCAGAATGGCCGCCATCAGGTAAACATCTGTGTCTGGCTTTACGGGAACGTGTGTCCCGATCCCTTTAATAGACTCGTTGTGACGAGGGTCCACAAAACGAATGTCGGTCCCCCTTTTTGACGCGGCTCGCAGGGCCTCCATTGGGTCAGCGATAGAGATGAAGCTCATGTGCGAGACCCGAGGGTTGGCCCCAAAGATGAGCAGGAAATCAGTATTGTCGATGTCCGGTATCGGATGGATGGTGCTGGACCCGAACATGGCTTCCGAGGCCGCGAATTTGTTAGCGCAGTCCTGGGTCCCGGAAGAAAAATTGCGACGGACTTCATTATTCAGTAAGAACGAGCCGATGGCAGGCCCTGCCAGTGAGTTAAATGCCAGTGGGTTGCCTGTATACGACGCAACTGATTCCGGACCATATTTCTCTTTTAACTGTGCGATACGTTCGGCAATTTCGCCGGTTGCCGTTTCCCAGGAGACCCTCTCAAGATCGCCTCCGGGTGATCGACGTGCAGGGTAGTCGAGCCTGTCAGGGTCTTTGTGAATCTCCAGTGTGGCGATACCTTTGTGGCACGCAAACCCTTTGGTGACCGGATGTGACTTATCCGGCTTCAGGGAAACGATTTCATTGTTCTCAACTTCTGCGACGAGCCCACATGAAGGTTCGCATACCCGGCAAAATGTTTTGACTGATTCCACGTTTGTTCCCGGCATAAAGAAGTGTTTCCAGTTTAAGAAGGCAAACGTCACGGTAAAGGCTCGTAACGCGCAGGTCAAATATAGAAGAAATCGTTATACTGCTGGCCATTCAACAAAAGGGAGTAAGCCGTGTTTGCAGGTAAGGTTGTCGTTATCACTGGTGCAGCAGGTGCGTTAGGTCGCGCGGTATTTGAGTACTTCGCAGATGAAGGAGCGAGTGTCGTTGCTCTGGACTACAGTAATGCGTTACTGGATGCCGCCTTTCCTGGGAAAGATTCTGCACATCGATATCTGGACGTGGATTTGACCAGTCGGGACAGTTGCCAAGAGGTTCTCACGCGTGTCATAGATGATCTGGGTCAAATCGACGTCCTGTGTAACATCGCGGGCGGCTTTTTAATGGGTGAGGCAGTTCACGAGACCTCAGATAAGACCTGGGATTTCTTGTTTAACCTCAACACCCGCTCCATCGTGAATACGAGCAGTGTGGTAGTACCTCATATGCAAAAGCGCGGTGGTGGCAAAATAGTCAATATTGCTGCGAAGGCAGCAACCCAGGGTTTTGCGAACATGGGTGCCTACACGGCGTCAAAGGCAGCTGTGATGAGGCTCACCGAAGCGATGGCTGCTGAATTGCGTGAGCAACAGATAAATGTCAATTGCATTATGCCCGGTATGATTGATACACCCAGGAATAGGGGAGACATGCCCGACGCGGACCACAGTAAGTGGGTACCGCCGTCACAGCTAGCCAGCGTGATAGGGTTTCTGGCATCCGAGGCTGCAGTTGCAGTACATGGCGCCGCAATACCAGTAGATGGATTGAGTTGATTATGAGTGAGCTGATTTTGTATGACGTCGTTGATGGGGTTTGTACCATTACGATTAATCGTCCGGAGAAAAAGAATGCGATGAGCTTTGCGATGCTGAGCGACTTTATCGCAGCATTTTCCCGGGTCGGTGAAGATGACGACGCGCGCGTGGTGGTTCTGAAAGGGACGGGGGGTGCTTTTTGTGCCGGTACGGATTTGTCGGATTTATCTTCGATACCCGGGGAAAATCGAGGTCTTCGCGGTTCCGCGGAGGAGACAGGTAAATGGTGGCCGATCGTTGAGTGCCCCAAACCCGTAATCGGTGTCATTGATGGTCCGGCGGTAGGAATGGGGGCTGAATTCGCGTCCCAGTGTGATATCAGGATCGCATCAAGCAGGGCCCGCTTTGCCTGGAATTTTTCCCACAGAGGTCTGGTTCCGGATACGGGTGCGGGGAGTTGGTTGTTGCCAAGGCTCATTGGAACCTCGCAGGCGCTCTGGTTGCTGTATTCAGGAGAGTTTATTTCCGCCCAGGAAGCCCATGACCTCAAATTTATTACCGGCGTTTATGAGCCGGAAGAACTCGAAGGCAGAACAAAGCAACTCACGGATGCAATTTTGCAGGGTTCCCCATTTTCCCATCAGCGCATCAAGTCTCTGGTTTACGAAGGCCTGAGTTCGGATGTAGGTGAGCACATGGTTAACCACACCACCGCGCTGGCAGAGTGTTTCAAGTCCGGAGATCACAAAGAGGGAGTTGCGTCATTTCTTGAACGACGGGCGCCTAAGTTTACCGGTAATTAGTGCGTGTTCGAGAGCAGCAGATCGCGGTAGCTGTTTCCCGTTGAACTATTTGTTTTGAACTAACGCTTTCATAATGACGCACTGTTTATACTTGGCATTGAGATTTTAGGGTGGGTAACCAGCTATGAGTGAAATACGCCGATGGGTCCGAAAGGACAAACGAAAGCTCGTTGACTGCAGGATATTTGCTGTTAGTGAGTCGACTTCAATTTGCCCGAGAACGGAAGAAGAGCATAATTTCTTTTTTATTGAGACAGCGGATTGGGTCAATATCGTTCCGATTACCGTCGACGACGAGGTTGTTTTTGTCCGTCAGTTTCGCCATGGCAGTGAACAAATATCCCTGGAGATTCCCGGTGGAATGGTGGATCCAGGGGAAGACCCGCAGGTCGCTGCGGTTCGCGAGTGTCTGGAGGAATCTGGATATCAGGCGGGTAATGTGACTTCGCTTGGTGTACTAAACCCGAATCCAGCACTTTTCCCCAACAAGCTACACACCTATGTTGCAAGGCAATGTGAGGCAATTGGTGAAATTGCCAATACGTCAACGGAGCACACAGAAGTTGAGCTGGTTCCGATGAAAGACCTGCCGGGACTGCTGCAAAGTGGCGCTATTGATCATGCGCTTGTAGCCGCTACCCTGTGGCGATTGCTCTATTTGGACGCTCGTTAAGAGTGAGACACCAGCTGGTTTTTACCGTTCGGAAGGGCCAGCAGGGTGGCGATGGGCGTGGCGCTCAAGGTGAGTTGATGTCTTCGCAGAAAATTCTCCCGGGCATCCAAAGGAGGATGCCTGGATGCTTCCCAGACACTTAAGTCCCTGTACCAGGTGATCAGCAGCATTTCTGAAGGTTTCGCCGCGGCTTCAACAAAGAGTCCCTGTATTTGTGTTTCAAAGCTCCCCTCGAACGTTGGCCAGGCATCACCGGAAAGCTGGACAATTTCATCGACAGCGTCAGACGCCACACTAAACCAGCGAAATACATAGACGCCCGGTCGGGTCATGGCTTGATGAATTTGCGGGCGAATGGTCGGGTTGAACGACTGTATTGAGAGCAGCTTTACGTTATCGGGGAATGAAAGTGATGCCGGTGTTTTGCCGAAGGTCACGAGGTAGATTTCGTTGCTGGCGAGGCCAAATAGCGACGCGAAGATACCGAAAACCCCATGGTCTGCATCCAGCACCTGTTGGGTTAGATCGTCGTTTGCCAGTTTAACAAGATTTGCTGATCCAGGTCTGGAAAGGTCTTTAAGATGAAAAACCTGGTATTCCAAGAAGAGCTCTACGCCTGAATTGGAAGGGTATACTGCTGTAAATCGTTCACCCGGATCAGCTGTTGAATCTCGCGAACGTAGTCGATGCCTCGGCTGGAATACTTCAGGAGTCCTTCCGCCAGGGCGAGTCCGCTAAAATGCTGCTCTTCTGATCTTGTGGTTGCCCGAATATCCCGCAGGTGAACATATGCCGGGTTGGTGTTAAGCGTGCGCATGTAAGCTTTGACACTATCCTGCACTGAATCGTACTTTGCTACTTCGTGGTGCAGACCCTCGTCGCGATTTTTTGGCGTAAGTCCACAACCCTTGCTGAAGCACCAGACGCCGAACAGATTGTTTGCCTGTCGGGCAAACCTTGATGTGCCCCAGCCGGATTCGTTGGCTGCCTGGGCTAGTACCAGGGATTCAGGCACTACATCTACCCTGATCAACAGGTCATCAACCGTCGAGCGCATGCTGGTTTGTTGTCTGACTCTATAGTGAGCCTTCAGTGCAGCAACAAACCGGATGTCGTCTTGATCAAGCGTATCGCCTGTTCTGAGATCGTCCCGAATCATCAACAGCAGACGTCGGTCGGCGCGTATCTTGTCATTTGCCTGGCGGATTTTTGGCAGCAGGTAGCTGAAAAACTGTTGCTTCTTTGTTCTGACATCGGTGATGGCAGAAAAGTCAGGCAGTGTGGATGGGTAGGATCTACTCTCTACCTCCGAGCTCGGCAGGATTTCGGATGCGATGTTTGTGGCTTCAGCGATGTCGATCAATTGTGCAGAAGGGGCGCTAACCACTGATTCAGATGGATGACGGTCTCCGGAAATCAGAACTGATGCAGATATTGAAAGCACAAGGGCAGACAACATGATCAGGTCCATTCTTCTTAGGCTAGTTATCTGGTCTGGTCTCGCCATGGGATGCGGAGCACAATATGGAATAATCTCCATTATATTCATAGTTTCTCCATTTTCAATCAATTGGTGTCAGGTCTTGAAGAAACTTAGTCTCTGGTCCGGACTAAAATCCGATAAATTATTGATATAAAAAGATATTTGTTTAGGCATCACTCGTGTCAATTTGACAGGTTTTGACTAAATGCATAGGTTTAAGAGAGTGAAATAGCCAGAGAAGATGGAGCCAGATGGGTTCGGGTCGTTTAAAAAGTGAAGGACACGTAGGTTACTAATGTTCCACGCCGCAAGCGGTTTTCTAAAAGGGGACGCAGCACATTTTGCTACTCAAAATG
>JABBBA010000132.1 GCA_018607685.1 K189A clade bacterium
ACGATAATGCTGTTGCATGGCACAACCTGGCCAAGCAAAGAATGGCCGGAATCATCGTGGGCCGAGCTCGCTAACCGGATTCGGCAGGATGGCTTCGATGTGATGGTCCCGGCCGGAAACACGCAGGAACGAGAGAGGGCGATACGCATTCTGGGAGGACGGAAGGGGCTTCTGGATCAGCTTTCCCTCGGAGACCTGATGTTGAAGATGCAGCATTGCGCCGGTGCGGTGTCAGTTGATACGGGCCTGGGTCATCTGGCCCCGGCGTTAGGTGTCCCGGTCGTTGGCCTCTTTGGCTCGACCAGCCCTGGAATGACTGGCATCCTTGGCTCCCAAAGCCAGACAATAGCGAGCACTCACTTACCTTGTATTCCCTGTAGAAAAAGAGAATGCAAGTTCCAGAAGTCTGCTGATTCGAGTAATATTTACCCTCCCTGCTTTGAACAAACCTCGCCGGAGACAGTGTGGCAAGCGTTACAGCTGCAGTTACGCAGCATGGACACAAAACTAGACTGAAGCTGGCTTTTTGCCTGTACAAGTATTTTCCGTACGGCGGTCTGCAGAGAGACTTCCTTAAGATTGCGCTCTGCTGTCAGCAAATGGGTCATGAGATTAGGGTCTATACCCTCGGCTGGCAGGGGGACATTCCCGAAGGGATAGAGGTGACTATCGTCCCGGTGAGCGCGTTTACCAATCACACACTCTATGAGCGATTCAGTGATTGGGTTCAGGAGACCCTGAGTCGTGATCCCGTAGATGCTGTGGTGGGTATCAACAAGATGCCCAATCTGGATGTCTACTATGCCGCCGACTCCTGCTACGAGGAGAAGGCCAATTCCCAGCGTGGCTGGCTGTATCGATTGCTACCCCGATATCGGCATTTTTCCGTTTACGAGCGAGCAGTATTCGGCAGGGAGAGCAAAACCGAGATTCTCATGATCTCGAAAGTGCAGAAGCCCTTCTTTGATTATCACTACCAGACGCAGGAGAAACGAATACTGTTCCTGCCACCGGGTATTTCAAAGGATCGTGTGGTGCCGGATGATGTGGCTCAGCGCCGGCATGCCAAACGCACAGCGCTTGGGTTAAGTGACGACGACAAAATGCTTCTGATGGTCGGTTCGGGATTCCTGAAGAAGGGGCTTGAGCGAGCTTTGCACGCACTGCGGTCCATACCGCATTCAGAACGCCAACAAGTCAGGTTCTTCGTGATTGGACAGGATAATCCTGCACCTTTCAAGCGGCTGCTATTTTTACTTGGTATTACCAGGAACGTGACGATTCTGTCCGGGCAGGATGATGTTCCAGACTTTATGTTCGCTGCTGACCTTTTGATTCTGCCTGCGCTGGATGAAGCAGCGGGCATTGTACTTCTCGAATCAGTAGTTGCCGGGTTACCCGTGCTTACTACTGAAAACTGCGGCTACGCCCACTACATTGCTGAAGCAGAAATGGGTGAAGTGATCCCCATGCCATTTGAACAAAAAGTTCTGAATGAGACGCTCGCCAAAATGTTACGAAATCAGGACAGGGCTGCCTGGATTGAGAAAGGCAAGCGGTTTGCTCGCTCGGCGGACATCTACTCGCTGCACCAGAATGCAGCGGAAAAGATTGAACAGGTTGCGCTGCAGAAACTGGAAGTAGCCAAACAGGAAACCGTCGCTTTTTGCCTGTTCAAGTATTTTCCCTATGGCGGACTTCAGCGGGATTTCCTCAGAATTGCCCTCGAGACCCAGACCCGTGGGTATAGCATCAGAGTTTACACTCTGGAGTGGGAAGGCGATATTCCGGATGGTTTTGAGGTTGTCGTCGTTCCTGTCAACGCATTGACTAATCACGGCAAATACCGGAAGTACCATGAATGGGTTGCATCTGCCCTTGAAGGATCACCTGTTTTACGAGTCGTAGGGTTCAACAAAATGCCAGGACTGGACGTCTACTACGCTGCCGACAGCTGCTACGAGGATAAAGCGCAGCAACAGCGGGGATTGATTTATCGACATCTGCCTCGTTATGACCTGTTTTCCAAATTTGAGGAATCGGTTTTTGGCCGGGACTCGAAGACCGAAATTTTGATGATCTCATCGGTTCAAATCCCACTGTTCGAGCACTACTACGGTACTGCGCCTGAACGAATCCATCTGCTGTCTCCTGGCATTGCCCGTGACCGAATAGCGCCGGCGAACCGTGGTGATATACGGGAAGACTTTCGTCGCGAGATGAAGCTTGGCGACGATGAGGTTCTGCTCCTGATGATTGGTTCGGGTTTTATCACAAAAGGCCTGGACCGAGCGTTGATCGCGATGGGCGCGCTGCCCCGGTCGCTGCTTGATCGCACCAGACTGATTGTTATCGGACAGGATAATCCGCGCTCATTTAATCGTATGGCTTTGAAACTCGAGATTTCTGACCGGGTTTCAATATTGGAAGGCAGGGATGATATCCCGCGTTTTCTAATGGGGGCAGATCTACTCGTTCATCCGGCTTACGTGGAGAACACCGGTACCGTCTTACTTGAAGCGATCGTCGCGGGGTTACCCGTTATTGCCACCGATGTCTGTGGTTATGCACCGTATATCGAAGAGGCAGATGCAGGTCAGCTTATCCCGTCTCCTTTTGGGCAGGAGACATTCAATGCCATGCTCGAGAATATGATAAAAGAACTGGATGAGGCTGACTGGTCTGCCAACGGGATCGCATTCTCAAGGGTAGCCGACATCTATGATATGCCGAAGCGTGCGGCAGATTACATTTGTCCAGCATGAGACGCCCAGAATGCTAAAGGATTTTCTCGCTGACCACCTCAAGGACCATTTCGAAGGTGAAGACCTGTTTGTGCTCGTTGATCGATTGCGCGGAGAGGTGTTCCGGAAGATAGATGACCGCCGGACCATCAAGGTTCGGATTGGTGCAGCGGATTATTTCGCGAAGATTCACCAGGGCGTAGGCTGGGTTGAGATACTTAAAAACCTGATGCAGGGTCGCCTGCCGGTGCTTGGCGCACGTAACGAATGGCTGGCGCTGCGCGGGCTTTCGAAGGCCGGTGTCTGCTCCATGACACCGGTACTGTTTTGTGAGCGTGGGTTGAACCCGGCCTCCAGAAAGTCAGCGATCCTGACGGAGGCACTGGAATCAAAAGTCACCCTGGAAGATTTTGATACCAGTGAGCCGGTTTTAAAATGGAAGCTGGTTTCTGAGGTCGCCTCTATGGCGAGGAAAATGCACAGGGCGGGTATTAATCACAGGGATTTCTATTTATGTCATTTCCTGATGGACGAACCTCTTGCACCGGATCAAGCGCCGGTGCTTCATCTGATCGACCTTCACCGGGCACAGATTCGGCAAAATGTACCCAGGCGATGGCTGGTGAAGGATCTGGGCGGCCTGCTATTTTCTGCATTTGAAAAAGGCCTTACAAGCAGGGACCTTCTGCGTTTTATTCGCCTGTATAGTGGTCGTCCATTGCGAGAGGTTTTAGCGAAGGATGCTGTGATTTGGGATGCGGTCGTTAAGCGAGCGATAAAACTGTGGCTCCAGGACCATGAATCGCTTCCGAATGGCGTCGCCAAATTGTTGGTGCGTTGATGCCTGCCTGGTTTGTCAAAGAGGAAGTCAGGAATATGTTTCCCGATCATGCCGCGGCCGCTGGCGCTCCGGGTGAAGAAATCAATGGCAACTGGATGAGCCGTCTGGTGAGGTATCGGGATGGAGATGATTACTACTACATTAAGACATACACCAGCAGGGGAAGGGGGCTCAGGAAGTTTATGGGCCGCAGCAGGATCCGCGCTGAGTGGGAAAACCTTCAGGCGTTCGTCGCCATGGGAATACCGACGGCTGATCTGGTGGCCTATGGGGAGTCCGTTACCGGTGGATCATACTGTGGCACGCTAATAACCCGGGAGGTGAGAGGAACCAGTGATCTTGCCGCGCTGGTAGATGACAGGCACCCGTTACTCGGTAGTCGTCAGTGGCGATCTCAGGTTATTGGTCGGCTTTCTGAGGCTGTTCATAAGATGCACGGGAGTGGTTTTGTCCACAGCGATCTGAAATGGCGTAACATTTTGGTCGAAGTAACTGACGATCCTGGCGTCTATCTTATAGATTGCCCCCTTGGTCGAAAGATGTCGGGACCATTTCTGGCGCGAGGTAGAATAAAGGACCTGGCCTGCCTGGATAAAATCGCCAGAAAGCAGTTAAGCAAGATGGAACGATTGCGTTTTTATTTGGCTTACAAGGGAAAAAGCAGGTTAGACGTAAAAGACAAAAAGGAGATTCATCGCGTACTTCGATTCTTCGAAGGACGAGAATAAAGGAGATGAACAACTTTAATGCAGATTCATTGATTCGGGCTGGTCGGGATCTTCCGGTACCGTTTTTACTGTCCTTAGTTCGCCCGGGCGGTGAAGAAACTGATATGACGGTACAGAAAATTCTGCGTTTGTTACCGGGTAAGAGAATCGTTGCGGTTGCTGAAGTTGATGGTAAGCAGTTTCTGGTCAAAATTTTTATTGGTCGCCATTGCAGCCGATGTGCGAAAAGGGAAGCGTCAGGTGCGAGAGCAATTGAAGATGCCGGTGTGTTGACGGCATCACTTGAATGGGAGGCTCTGAAGAAGTCGACCAGAGGGCATGTGCTTGGTTTTGAATATCTCTCTGACGCAAAGGACCTGCTTGAGGTGTGGGAAAAATCTGAAAATGATGAGCAGCGGCGTCGGTTGATAAGCAAGGTGATTCCTGCCCTCGCTGCACTTCACGAGGGCGGTGTTGTGCAAAATGATATCCACCCCGAAAACTTTCTGTTTCGTTCAGACCTGATCTATACCATAGATGGAGGCGATGTCACCCGACACGGCAGAGGTCCCCTGGGAGACCGCAAGAGTATGGATAACATTGCACTTTTCTTTGCACAATTCCCTGCACGTCATGATCACTTCGTATCTGAACTGCTCGAGCAGTATAGACAATTGCGTGCCTGGCCCTTAGATGAGGGCAGGCTCCAGCGATTGGTTGGCCTCATTGATTCGAAAAGGTCCAAGCGCAAAAAGGATTACATTGAGAAAGCATTTCGCGAATGTACTCGATTCACCTGTGAGCATTCATTTAACCGCTTCTCAGTCTGCGAACGTGAATACGATTCTCCGGCAATGAGAGAGCTGCTCAGCCAAATTGATAAGCGGATAGAATCCGGCAGGTTGCTGAAAGATGGTAACTCGGCGACGGTCGCCCTGATCGATGGGCCATTGGGTCCCCTGGTGGTGAAACGTTACAACATCAAGGACGCCAGCCATGGAATCAGTCGTGTTTTTCGTAAGAGCAGAGCCTGGATTTCCTGGGCCAATGCCTATCGGTTGAAGTTCCTTGGTATCAACACAGTGAAACCGGTAGCAATGGTTGAGGAGCGGTTCGGACCCCTGAGGGGAAAGGCCTATTTCATCACTGAGTTCATCGATGGACCTGATGCGACGGTTTTGCCTGAGATAGAAAACCCGTCGGCAGAGATGATATCCATCGTTGAAATCCTAAAAGGACTGTCAGCCGCAGGTGTGTCGCATGGCGACCTGAAAGCAAGTAATTTTCTGCTTGGCAGCGAAGGTGCCGTTATCATCGACCTGGATTCAATGAAAGAGCACTCCAATCAGGTTGATAGAGATCTTGCGAAGAAGAAAGATATTGTCCGTTTTATGAGGAACTGGGAATCCATCCCGCAGGTTGAACAAAGGTTCGCTGACCTTCTCGGCTAAAGCCCAACTTTTTATGTCGATAGTTAGCCGGACTTTTGCTCGGACTTTCCCTAGAATAGGCGACCTAAATCCTATTGAGCATTCACCTTGTCCCTAGTTG
>JABBBA010000298.1 GCA_018607685.1 K189A clade bacterium
TGACTGGATTGGTCAGCTGGAACAACGTGGAATTGTGGTCACTGATGGTGTCAGGACTGATGCGGCGATTCAGGTTTTTGAACAGTTTCGCGAGAGCGGAGCGCTGGTGTACAACGGACGAGGGGGAGACAGTATTGTCTGAGTTTGAGCGGGATACTCATGTTGAACGAATTGATGATCAGCGTTTCAAGGGTCGCGTTGATGCGGGCTGGAATATCAGCGATAACCCCAATGGTGGTTACCTGCTGTCGATTGTCAGTGCCGCGATAGCGGAGGCGATTGTGCACCCGGACCCGCTTTCGTTCACTGCACATTACCTGCGCCCTGGTGTCCCTGGAGTGGAGTGCGAAGTGATGGTAGATGTTGTCCGGCAGGGTCGGACATTGTCCACGGTTAGAGCTTCGCTCTGGCAGGAGGGCAAGCAAAGGGTAGAGGTGATTGCGGCTTATGGTGATCTGTCCAGCCCCGTCGGTATCGACAGCGATATTACGATCGAGATGCCGAACATCCCGCCACCGGAATCGTGTATCGCAAGAACCGGCGATATCCAGGGCATCGATATTGCCATGATCAACAAGCTGCACGTCATGATGCACCCTGACCAGGCCAGGCCTGGCCTGGCTGGCATTCCTGAAATCTCCGGGTGGATCCGGTTTGCGGACGAGCATGAGCCTGACACAAGGTCGCTGCTGCTTTTTTGCGATACCTTTCCCCCCTCGCCATTCGGAAAGCTCGGCATGATTGGCTGGGTTCCAACTATCGAGCTAACGGTTCATGTAAGGCGCAGGCCGGCCCCGGGATGGGTTCTGGGGCGGTTTCGAACAGATGACCTGGTTGATGGGAGAATGATTGAAACCGGCGGGCTGTGGGATTCAACCGGTGCGCTGGTCGCAGATTGCAGACAGATTGGTCTTGTCCTGCAGAAGAGTTAGCCAGTCCCCGTGCAGCAACTCTGAACCCTGCCAAAACCGGTGCGACCTAAAGATAATGATCGCTTAACAATCACCTGGTTATCGGAAAATAGCTACCGCGATGTTGAATTCTCACACACGCGCTAGCTAACAAGGGCCGTGAGCGCGATCAGCAGGCAGTTTGAAACAGCCGTCTTAACCTTCTCCTGGTGGGGATCGTAGGTTTCCATAGAGCCATCGTCCTGTTCCAGCGGGTTTCCATCGATGGCAACGACGGCGCCGGTCTCAACGCCATGGAGACCGCAGATAACGAACAATGTTGCGACTTCCATTTCAACCGCTGTCACCCCGGCCTTTTGCCATAGGGGCAGGTCGCTGCCGAGAATATCGTGTGGGTAGAACATGTCTGAGGTCAGCAATATTCCTTCATGAAACTCGATTCCAAGGGAGATTGCAGCGGCTCTCATTGCCATCAATACATCCGGCGTTGCGATTGCGGGATAGGTAGGCGGAACCAGTTTGTGGGACAGCCCTTCTTCACGAACTGCTGCGGGGGCGATAACAAGATCGCCCGCGCCAACGCCTGACTGCATGCCGCCGGCCGACCCTGCACGAACAATCCTGGTTGCGCCGGACTGACACAGTTCTTCGAAGCAGGCGCCCGCGCCGGCGGAACCGACACCATGGGAAACCACGCCGATGAGCTGACCATTAAACGAGCCCTTTATGCTGCGATACTCCCGGTTGTGGCTGATTGCCTGAACATCCTGAAGCGACTCTTTGACCACGTCGAGCCTGTTTGGGTCACCAACAACGAGTATTCGCTCAGGCAGGTTTTCGGATGCTGTGTTAAGAATGGGGAGGAATGCCATGGATGCTCTCGTCAGGAATTAGGTTGGTTTTTTTCAATCGTCGGTGCATCTACAGCGCCGTTATTTTTTATGCTGTGCTCATGACTTTTTGTCTCGCTTTATTTCCGCCATCAGCGTGAATATCTCCATCGTGTTTGGTGTCGAGGTGTCTCCGGAATACTCGCGATACAAGGTGTCGACATTCACGGCGATGCGCTCGGCGTCGGTCCACGATTCAAAGTCCGAAATTGAGATATCAAAAGCAGCATCTTTTGCTGTCATGCCAGCGTCAAATCTCTTGCGGGCTTCAACGTCGATGTAGGAAAGATAGTCTTTGACCCTTTGAACACCAGCGATATCAGTGATCGGGCCGTGTCCCGGTACGATCACCTCAGGCTTGCGATCGATAATCAGGTCGCAGGCCTTGAGCCAGTTACTGACCGGCCCGGCCCACATAATAGGCGTTCCGTCGATAAAGAGGATGTCCCCGGTAAACACGGTGCTGTCCTCATCGACGAATGCCAGAATGTCACCCTGGGTATGCGCCGGCCCTACCTCTTTTAGCTCAACTGTTTTGTTACCCACCTTGAGCTTTAGCTCACCGGTAAATGTTTTGGTCGGCAGCTTTTCTGCCACGTCGTCAAAATGGAACGGGCCGAATATGTCGATAAAGTATTGGCCCGTTTCACCCAGATCAGGCGCCATGTCCATCATCGCCTTCAGCCGATCGGGACCAAATGCCGCCATTTCTTTTGCGCCAGCTTCACTGGCGACAACCTCTGCGTGCGTGCAAAGCCCATTACCATGGGTATGGTCTCCGTTGGCATGGGTATTGACCACCGTGTTTATTCGGTCTGCGCTAATGCCGGTTGCGTCCTCCATGATCCTTAACATTTCGCGAGTCATTGGGGCGTCAAACAACGTATCGACGAGCAGCGATTGACCTCCATCTACAATCAATCCTGAGTTGGACCATCCCCAGCTTCCGTCGGGCTGCAGATAGCTGAAAATGCCGTTGCCGGTTTCCTGTAATCCTTTTTGGTAGTTCCATGCAGACATAGGGCAGAGTCCAATCCATTCGATCAATGACGATAGCATGTCATTGCATGTCTCAATAGTCCGTCTCAATAGCCGGTCTCAATAGCCCGGCGCTTTACAAGCGGGGTAGGGCGGTGCATCTTCTTGATATCACAGAAAATGGATATGGCAATGAAGGAATTTGCAGGAAAGGTAGCAGTGGTCACAGGTGCAGCCAGCGGAATTGGTCTGGCGACGGCGTCGCGATTTGCCGAGGCAGGAATGAAGGTCGTTATGGCTGACATTCAGGAAGATGCGCTTGAAGATGCGGTGAAATCATTAGGCAACATGGGCCATGAGGTGTTGGGTGTGCCGACGGATGTTTCCAAGTGGGATGCGATTCAAGCGCTGGCTGACAAAACGATGGATGAGTTTGGTGCGGTAAACATCGTGCACAACAATGCCGGTGTTGTTGTTTCGGGTCCAATAGCGGAGTTAACCCTCGCGGACTGGGAATGGGTTCTGGGGGTCGATCTCTGGAGTGTTATCTATGGCGTCAAGGCGTTCCTGCCGCTGATTCGGCAGTCCGGTGAAGGACACATCATTAATACAGCATCATCAAACGGATTACAGGCCTCGGGATCAATTGCGCCTTACAGTGTTGCCAAGTTTGGTGTGGTTGCACTGACTGAATCCCTTCGTCTTGAGCTGGATGCTGAAGACTCGCCGATTTCTGCCTCCGTACTTTGTCCCGGCGCGATCAATACCCAGATTGTTTTCAGCAAGCGTAATCGTGATGCCGAATCCGCAAAAGACCATAGCTCATCCGCGCAGGAGGAAGCGTTTGAAAAACGTGCGGGTGCACTGCTTGCCGAACGCGGCAAGGATCCATCAGAGGTGGCGGATATGGTGATGGATGCCATCGTGAAGAATGACTTCTGGATCCTCACTCATTCTGATTGGAAGAATGTCATGCAGGAGAGAGTCGCGGCGCTGGTAAAGGACAATAGTCTTTACACGGGCTTTGGCGGGTAAGCCGGTTATTTGAGGCTCGATGATCCCGACCCTTCCCTATGGGGGAAGGGTCGGGGCGCCAGGTAAGGTTCAGGCGACGCGAGCCTCTGGCCATAGTCGCAGGAAGTTCTCACTATAGAACCTGGTTCTGGTGTCCTCGTCTTTGTCCGCAAGAGAAGATTCGAACCTGCCGATGGGATTTCTGCCACCCTCGACATGGGGGTAGTCACTCGAGAAGAGATACAGATCCGGATTGGATTGATCAATCAGGTTGGATACATTCTCGTGCGGAAAAGGCGTGAAGCCCATCTGCTGGGATAGCTGCTCAGAGGGTGTCCTCTCGAATCGTACTGACTCATCCACCCTGCCATAAATTTTGCTGACCCAATCAAGTCGTCGCGCCATTTCAGGTACCCATCCGGCGCCCAATTCGACAGCTGCGCCTTTAAGCGTTGGGTGTCGATCAAATACGCCATCCAGCACCATCATGGAGACAAAGGTTTCTGGTGGTTGATGCATCAGGGCTGCGTCTTTGGTGCGAACGTTCTCGCCGCCACCCATCCAGTCTTTGACGGCTGCGCGGCCATTGTTGCTCCATGCCTTTAGTGCCTGTAGCGGAGAGCCGCCAACGTGCAGCACAAACGGTGTGCCTGACTCTGCAAGCAACGCCCAGAACTTCTCAAGATCAACATGCCCCGGTGATCGGTCGCCGCCGGGGGCGCGATGTGGCACCCAGATGGCTTCCATGCCGGCGTCGATAGCCCATTGCAGTTCGGTGTAGGCTGACGCCGGGTCGTCCAAAGGCACGATGCCTACACCCATGAGGCGATCATCGTCGCTGCAGAAATCAGCCATGTGCCGATTATGGGCACGGGTTGCGCCGTACCGCAGTTTGACGGACTTCTTCTGGCTTGGATGAAATGGCATAGCGACACTGTGGGTGGCGAATACCAATTGTTTCTTAAAGCCGAGCATGTCCATCGCTTTGGTGCGATCAACCTTATTGAAGGCGCCAAGGGCCTGGATTTCTTTAGAGCTTTCGATCAGCTTATCGCCGAGCGCAATCTGCGCAGCGATATGTTCGTCGCTGTGTTTTCCGCCCTGTTCCATGATGATGTCGACTTCTTCGTCCGTCACCAGTGAAGCGCTATAGCTGACTTCAGGCACCTCGTCACGAATACTCGGATCCGCATAGGCTTTCAGGAAGTTCGGCAGTTCCATAATGTGACTATCAGCATCATAGAATGGGCGATCTGTTGGTGCGTAGGCCATGGCTCGGTTCCTTTTGTGAAGGGGTGGTTTGTGAAGTACTTCTTTATGAAGTCCGGTTAAGCAGAGTAGCGGCAATCCATCAGGGCGTCTATATACCTCAGATCTTGACCATACCCCCATCTACAACCAGGGTTTGCCCTGTGATGTTCATGGAATCTTCCGACACCAGGAATTTCACGGCGTTCCCCATATCCTCGACCGTTTGTTCACGCTTAAGCGGTGTCCGGTCAAAGATGGTCGGATAGCTGTCACTAAATATGCCCTCGAACCATTTTCTTGGGTCCATGCCTTTGAATTCGGGCATCCGTTTGACGGCCTGTTGCGCGTTGCTCTTCCAGGAGTCCGTGTAGACAATACCCGGGCAGACGGCATTAACATTGATGTTGTCAGCGCCAAGCAGGTCGGCCTGAGTCTGAGTGTAGTTGATGAGGGCGGCCTTCATCGCGTTATAGCTGGGATGGACAAATCCGGTCAGCATTTCCGGTGAAAATGATCCGAGGCCAGCGATTGATGAGATATGAACGATCTTTCCGTATTTCGCTTCACGCATGTGTGGGACGACGGCTTCGCTCATCAGTACCGTGGGAAGCAGGTTCTGGTTATAAAGCGCGTTCCAGACTGCCTCTACAGGTGCAAGTGGGTGCGAGGGTGGATCATCGGTTGTCTTGGGTCCGGCACCGACATTGTTTACCAGAATGTCGATCTGGCCATAGTCTTTAATCGTTGCATCAACGACTTCCATGATTCGATAGGGGTCAGTGATGTCGCCT
>JABBBA010000405.1 GCA_018607685.1 K189A clade bacterium
GCTGTAAGCGATCAGGCTGTAGGATAATCCAACGCCAACATTCCTGAGAACGGTAGAATCGGTCAGGTCTCTTTGCCATCTCGATACCGGTAGTTTCTCTGCGAGGTGGCTTAGCACGGCGTTGGCGAGTCCGAGATTGCCTTCGCTGTTTTCGAAGTCAATTGGGTTAACCTTATGCGGCATCGTTGATGAACCCGTCTCGCCTTCGATCTTCTTCTGCTTGAAATAACCGATAGAGATGTATGCCCAGATATCACGGTCGAAATCGAGCAGAATCGTGTTAAACCGGCCGATCGCCTGAAACAGCTCCGCAATGTAGTCGTGCGGTTCTATCTGTGTTGTGTAGGGATTCCATGTCAGGCCCAGTTGAGTCACAAACTGTTCGCTAAGGGAAAGCCAGTCGACATCCGGATAGGCTGACACATGAGCGTTGTAGTTGCCGACGGCACCGTTGATCTTGCCGAGCAGGGGTGTGTTCTGCACGGTCGCTAATTGCCGTTTAAGTCTTGCGACGACGTTAGCCAGTTCTTTACCCAGGGTCGTAGGTGATGCTACCTGACCGTGGGTTCTGGAGAGCATTGGCGTAGCGGCATATTCTTTCGCGAGACTCGCGATGGCCGCGGTAACATTTTCCATCAACGGCTCAATCGAGAATTTCATGGCTCCCTGGAGCATCAATCCATGTGAGAGATTATTGATATCTTCTGATGTACATGCGAAATGTACGAATTCTATGTAAGGCTCCAGGCCTTCGATCGTCGACAATTTCTCTTTGACCAGATACTCGACCGCTTTTACGTCATGGTTTGTTGTCGCTTCAATGTCTTTCACCTGCCTTGCGTCTTCAATATTGAAGTCATCAATCAGGCCATCAATTGCCTTGCGCTGTTGTTCGCTAAGTGGCGGCAACTCTGGAATGCCGGATTCAGATGCCAGGCACTGGAACCAGCGAAGTTCCACCAGTACGCGAAATCGAATAAGCCCATACTCGCTAAGGAGTTCACGCAGGATGCCGGTGTGTCTTGCGTATCGACCATCAATTGGACTTACGGCCGTCAGTTCTTTGAGTTCTAAAGTCATTTTAATATTTTATAGGGAATGGTTTGATTCAACTAATAATTTCTGAGACCCGGTCAGTTGCCCTTAGTAGCTTGTTACGCCCCAGAAGCCACTGGCTCCGCCGACCATCCAGTTGATGCCAAAGGACAGCTGAGCGAATGGCTGCCAGTAGCAACGCCCGGATTCGGGAAGTGTTCATGGTATTGGCCAGGTGCTTCTGCTGGCCCAGGATTCGAATTCTGGGTTCAACAGTGCCCGCGGTCTCTTCATAGAGTTTGGATAATCTGGAAATGATGTCTTCATCGGTGACACTAAGTTCATTGAGATGCCGATGCTCCTGGATTGCACTAATGCCTGCACCTAAAGATCTCATCAGTTTCGGTGTCCGACGTAGTTGTTGTTCAAGTGACAGTACACCCATAACATAACGAAGTGTCTCGCCATGTTCGCCCAGCTTTAACTCACCGAGAATCTCGGATACTAGCCGCAGGCCAGTCCTCACTCCGTTTCCGCCCTTGTAGACGTCCAGGGTTTCATTCGGGTTTGTGACAAAAATGGTCTCAAGACATCCCGCGAGATTATCCTGGCTCGCCATACCATTTCGCGCGATACCCGTGACCAGGTAACAACTCTGGACCAGGCCAGCTAGAGCAAGGGCCCGCTCTTCAGTTTTTTGCAGTTTCAAAGTGGATTATCCGTAGAAACGATGATGCCTCCGCCGAGGCAGATGTCACCATCATAGAAGCAGGCCCATTGACCCGGTGTCACTGCACGTTGTGGTTCCTTGAAGCTGACCGAGTAACCGGCGTCAGTACGTTCGATGTTGCACCATTGATCAGCCTGTCGGTATCGCGTCTTTACGCACACCTCTGCAGGCAAATCAGGCGGTGCACCAATCCACGAAATGCTCTCAAGTTTCATGGCTGAGCTAAACAGGGCAGGGCTATCGTTACCCTGCGCTACAATTAATCGATTGGACACCAGGTCTTTTGCCACAACATACCAGGGCTGTTCATTACCGCCTTTGAGACCCCCAATCCTGAGTCCCTGCCTCTGGCCTAGGGTGTGATACATCAACCCGTCATGCTGCCCAATCACATGGCCTTCGAGATCGACAATATCTCCGGGATTGGCGGGCAGGTAGGTCTGCAGAAAATCCTTGAACCTTCTTTCGCCGATAAAACAGATTCCGGTTGAATCTTTCTTGGAGTGAACGGGCAGGTTATTTTCGCGCGCAATCTCTCGCACACGATCTTTCTTTAGGTCGCCCAGGGGGAATATGACGTTGCTGAACTGTTCCGAGGTTACCGATTGCAGGAAGTAGCTCTGGTCCTTGTTCCTGTCCTCGGCCTTCAACAGGCGCTGGCAGCCATCAATAGTAGCGAGGCGGGCGTAGTGACCGGTCGCCACCAGGTCGGCGCCCAGTACTTCCGCATATTTGGCGAAAACGTTGAATTTTATCTCGCGGTTACACAGGACATCCGGGTTGGGTGTTCTACCGAGCCGATACTCTTCAAGAAAATGGGAAAAGACGTTGTCCCAGTATTCCGCTGCAAAATTTGCCTCGTGAAGTTTGATGCCCAACCTTTGACACACTGCCTGGGCATCGGCGAGATCCTCCATCGCGGTACAGTAATCGGTACCATCGTCCTCATCCCAGTTTTTCATGAAAAGGCCTTCAACCTGGTAGCCTTTCTCCAGGCAGAGCAGGGCAGTGACCGAGGAATCGACCCCGCCGGACATGCCAACGATAACCCGGGTATTGTCGGGGTCTGATGAAGAATTTCCGTTCATGAGAGCCTTAAGGTAAGAAAACAGCGAAGTTAGCGCAACAGCATTTTACTTCATTTCAGCCGAGGTTGTGGATTTGGTTCAAAGGCGCTAAACCTGAATCTGTCACGCCAACAGATTCAGGTTATTACGTCAGGATCACTTCAGGATAAGTCCCGGAGGAGCTTTCCCCCAGGGGTAGCCATCGAATCCTTTTTTGTAGCCAAACTCGAACAGCTTGGTCATATAGACGGGATCGAAGCCTTCTTTGGGTACTTCGGAAAAGTTGGAGGGAATGTAGGCAAGGTTAAAATCATTACCGTCTCGTTCACATAGTGCATAGATCTGATACAGGTCCCCTACACCCTGGGTCCTGATCAGAGAGGCAATCGCGCGTGATGCAATCGGGAAGACTTTTCGCGGAACCCCTGCGTATTCAGGGTCGAGAAAGGAGTTTCGCATCACATAGACCCTGGGTTCTCCCTGAACCTTGAGCTTTCTTGCAATCTCTTTCCAGTCCGCTGACGCAGGATAGACGAAGACCTGTGATCCGGTTCCCCCGTCAACATGCAACTCATCATACATCGTGCCATCACTTGCCTCGATTGGTATTACAACAGGCGGGAAAGCAATGGGGATTGCTGCAGATGCGCGCATCAGCTCACGAATCAGTTCTACTTTCTTGGGGTGGTCACTGGCTGCGATGGCACCGATGTTCCAGATCACAGACCGGCTGGCATCCAGGTTAACGGTACCGATATAGAGTCTGCGGCCTCCTTCATGTTCAACCCCGATCTCTTCTATCATCTCTTCTGTAATATTTTTGGCGATGAGATTTTTGAGTGGCTCAGTATCGGTGATCGAGTCACTAAAGGCAGCGGAGATAAGGCTTCGCTTAGTGGCAATGTCGTGGGTGGTCGTGGTGGTATAAACGTGTCTTAGCTCATCGTCATAATCTGAGCCAAGAAAAGCAAATGGGGCGGTTAGTGCACCGGTGCTGACACCTGTAACCATGGTAAATTCGGGCCGTTGACCGGATTTACTCCATCCTTCGAGTACGCCTGCACCATACGCGCCGTTGGCGCCGCCACCGGATATAGCGAGGTAATGGTGGGGCTTATTATAGATTGCGGGATATTCTCTTTTAAAATCGGAGTCTGTATAGGTTTCCATACGCTCGATTGAAAAGGTTGGCCATTCGTCCGCCCAGAACCTGGCTTCCGGAACGCCACGAATACCAGCGTCATGATAGAGATCATCAGGAAGTGGGTTTCGCTCGGGCAAACTGGAACAGCAACCCACCAGCATCACAAATAGTAAGATAACTGGTTTCATACCAACGAGTCCTTGTTGTTGCTGTAACAATTAGTGGCCAATAGTCCAATCCAGGCTCTTCGAGGATCGTCCAAGGCGCCGATTCTACCTATTCGAGCCTAAATAAAACACGCTAATCCTGTCGAAGGTGGGTCGGTGAGTTCTCCGGGTTTGTAGGGATGGGGCATCCGGCGGGGCACATTGCCGCTGACTACACAAATTGCCTCACCAGGGATAACGGTAACGGTGGTTGTTGCATAGCATCATGTATGCAGGCGAGCACAAGCGGGCTGCGTGGCTCTAATGATGCTATTTCCTGAAGGCTTAGCCACAGGGCCGCAGAGATATCCGGGTCGATGGCGATCCCTGTTTGTTCTAACGGTCCGGCGGTAAAGGCGACTCGGAGATATAGCGTGTCATTGTGTGCTGAGTAGTACTGATAAACCCCCACAAAATTCAGCAGCTCAACCACCCAGCCGGTTTCTTCAAGGGTTTCCCGTAATGCTGCCTCAAACAGCGTTTCTCCGGGTTCAAGATGACCGGCGGGTTGGTTGATAACACGCCTGCCATTGTCGATTTCTTCAACCATCAGGAACTTATCGTTCCGTTGTATAATAGTCGCAACAGTAATATGTGGTGGCCAGCTCATTAGGTCGACTGCAGTCCCTGAAACATTTTAAAGTGCGCGCATTATGTCAAATAAAACACCAAAGCATCAGCTAACCCATGTGGATGAGAGGGGGCAGGCCAGAATGGTCGATGTCGGCGGTAAGGAGATTACCGAGCGAATTGCCGTTGCGTCGGCAACCGTGTCTATGTTGCCTGAAACCCTTGCCCTGGTACTTAGTGGCGAAGCGAAGAAGGGAGATGTGCTTGCGGTTGCGCGAATAGCGGGTATCCAGGCCGCCAAGAAATGTTCAGATTTGATTCCCCTGTGTCACCCGCTGGCGCTGACGTCGGTAGAAGTCAATTTTGAGTGCAATGAAGTCAGCAGCCAGATTTGCATCTCGGCAATGTGCAAGGTTGTTGCGAAAACCGGGGTGGAAATGGAAGCGCTGACGGCTGCTTCAATAGCGGCGCTGACGATTTACGATATGTGCAAAGCAGTAGATCGAGGGATGGTGATCTCTGAAATAGTACTGGACAGTAAAACCGGCGGGAAATCCGGTGACTGGGTCAAGCCAGCATGACCGTCAATATTGTCTTTTTTGCCAGCTTGCGTGAGACCCTGGGCGTCAAGTCAGTTGATCTCTCTATTCCAGAACCTTCCAAGGTCTCAGCGGTCATTGCTCAGTTGGTCGCGGAACACTCACCTGACTGGCTTGAGATACTGACGGCTGAAAACATTCGCATCGCTGTTAACCAGGATATGATCAACGACGATATCGTGGTTAGCGATGGCGATGAGGTCGCGTTCTTTCCGCCGGTAACAGGTGGTTAATATGGACAAGAGAATCCAGGTTCAAAAAGAACCCTTTGATCTCAAGGCAGAGTATGACCACCTTCGGTCAGTCAGTCTTAAAGTTGGAGCCGTCGTCACTTTTGCCGGCACGGTGCGGGATCTCAATGAAGACGAATCCGTGCAGGTGCTTCATCTAGAACATTACCCGGGCATGACAGAGCGAGAGCTGGACAAAATTCTCCTTGAGGCTGCCGAAAGATGGGATGTTATTGCGGCAACGGTCATTCATC
>JABBBA010000191.1 GCA_018607685.1 K189A clade bacterium
CACGATCTCTATAAGTCAGCGCAGCTACCGGACCGGGGGCGTGACACTTCCCGCCCGACTCGTCGACAAAAACGTAAAGCCCGGCCGGCGCGGCTACGAAGCTGGCAGATTTGCAGTCTTCGCGAGAGCAGGCAAGCCCTGCAGGAAATGTCATACCCCCATCGAGAAAGGCATTTTGACATCACGCCGAATCTATTGGTGCCCGGCATGTCAGCAGAAATAGTCGCGCCAACTGCACCGCTCCGCCTGCCTGACCAGCGGCTGGTCACCGCTTTGGCCTGGGCTGGTACCCTACCGATGCTGGGCTGCCTGCTAATGATAGAAGCCCCCTTTAGCGTGCCATTCCTAAAATCCTATTCGCTGTCCATCATTGCCTTCCTGTCCGGTAGCTGGTGGTCCACTGCTCTTGCGGGCGGTAACCAGGGAGGCTCGCAGCTACGATTAATCATGCTGCTGAGCAACCTCATTGTCATTACCGGTGTCTTCGCTGTTGCTTTTACGGGATATCTGGCGCTTTTGATTCTTGCGACACTTTTCGTTTGCCTCCTCTGGGGTGAACTAACATTGCCTGCGTTGCGTCTGCAACCAGCCTACTATCGCAACATGCGGAAACAGGTGACTGCATTCGTCGCGACACTCCACCTGATCGCCTTTGTGATTCAAACATGAACACACTCTACTGGCTCACTGACGACCTTCGAATAGAGGACAACCCTGCACTGACTGACGCTGCTCTGGGCGAAACTCTGACCATCATATTTTGCATTGACGAGCAATGTTTCAGAACTGATCGATTTGGAAACCGGGGCATGGGAAAACACCGCTGGCGTTTTCTTCGGGAATCTTTGCTGGACCTTCAACATGATCTTCAAGAATACGGCCAAACGCTTCACCTGCTCTCGGGGGAGCCAGGGGAGGTAGTCAGTGAACTCCTGCAAAAAGGCCCCTTTGACAAGGTTGTTCGGACGCGGCAACACTCCATCAAGGACGTTGAACGCTGGCACGCCCTAATAGGAGACTTCCCCGAAATTGCCTTCGTCGAGCATGACGGTTCGACCTTATTTAGCCTACCCACCCTGTCTTTTGACAATGAATTCCCGGCGACTTTCTCACAATTTCGCCGCGCCCTTGAGACGGCCCCCTTCAGACCGGTCGTCAGCCAGCCCACTCAACTACCCAAACCCTCATCATTCGAGCTGGATTCTCGCCTGGCACCCCCTCCGAACAAGACAGTTTTTCCATCGGGAGGGGCCAGCAATGGCAAGCATCACCTAGATGCTTATTTCGGCACATTCTCTGCGTCTACTTACAAAGAAACCCGAAATGATTTGTCGGGCACATATTCTTCGACAGGTTTTTCCCCCTGGCTAGCACATGGCTGCCTTTCACCGATGTATATTCTCGAGCGGTTGCGCCAATATGAGGCAACAAATGGCGTCAACGAGTCTACGGGCTGGATTGTCTTCGAGCTGATGTGGCGTGAGTTCTTTCGCTGGCATGCACGTCATCATGGCGAGTCACTCTTCGAATTTTCAGGCGTCACTGGAAAGCGCCCGCTAACCAGCTTTTACCGAGAAAGATTTTTAAAGTGGCGCGATGGCACTACTCCCTGGGGAATCGTCAATGCCTGCATGCATGAACTCAGAGAAACCGGCTATTTGAGTAACCGCGGTCGACAGATTGTTGCGAGCTGTCTGGTCAATGAGCTCGAACTAGACTGGCGATGCGGCGCAGGCTACTTCGAGGAGCAACTTGTCGACTACGATCCCTGCAGCAACCAGGGCAACTGGCAGTACATAGCAGGTGTCGGTTCAGATCCCCGCGGCGGTCGACATTTTGATCTGGTAGTGCAGGCCAAACTCTGGGATGCAGACGGTGACTATCGCGAACGATGGGCAGGCAAAGAACATCCCCAACCCCTGGACAGCATGGATTACTATGACTGGCCCATGGAGGCAAAACACGTTGACTCACCATAAACCTCACTTGCCTCACAAGGATTGCCATGCGTGCGGCAGACCGTTTACATGGCGCAAAAAATGGGCTCGAGACTGGCCACTCGTGAAATATTGCAGCGAGAGGTGTCGACGACAGCCAACACGTCTTTGATAGTGCAACGTCTTACGTGGGCCCCGGTTTGCCACGCATTTCTTTTCAGCAGGATCGAACAGCCAGCTTACCTTCTGCAGGATGCTTTTTTGTTAGATGCTTTTTTTTGTTAGATGCTTTTTTTTGTTAGATACGGCGACTAAAAACCTCCGCGTCGATACCGGACTGCTCAAGGGTTACTCCGCAACAGAGTTTTCCCAGAACCTCGCTACCGAATAATATTGAAAAAGAAACAACGAGATAACGCCGAGCAACCCGAGTGTGCTGAGGATCGAAATACCCGGATACAACAGAAGTACAAATCCGACACCGCTAATAAAAATAACACTCGTAATCTGAGGATAGAAATCCCTCAATTCCGCAGGCGCGCGGCTTTTGAAAAAGTCCGCATTATCTGAATCGTTCCTGGCTTTAACCATCGTCGAATGAGCAACCCAGTGCATCATTGTAAAAATTCCAGCCATCAACAGAAACCAGTAGGCTATGTTGTCGGGGCCCATCGTGTCGATGAGCATGAATTGCAGAATGCCAATGGCAAAGGGGAAAACCGTATCGCTGGTTGAAGGTACCCAACTAAAGCGCATGACGTTACCAACGTATGCAACCAGCACAAGAATCAGACCAAGGAATGTCGCACTCACTTGTATCCATGTATGAACCGCAGCCCAGGTAAGCTCATACAAATAGGCATGTTCATGGAGAAAAGACCACAGTAACTCAAGCGCGAGCGCCTGAACGATGCTTAGCAGCGTGAGTAGCACTGTGGGAAAGTGCTCTTTCGTTCGCTCGCGCATTGGATTCATCAGATTAGTTCACTTATATGCCAGAGAATCAGTGTACTTCAACAAGGCTTCGTAGAACCTCAAGATTTCCGGATGAGAAACAATTAAGTAAACCGTCCCCCGAGAGGGTTATTGGCGCCAGAGGCGAACTTCGGCAGGTAATGCCTCATCGTGAGTCCGGTGGGCGTTAATATCTATACCGCCTCGCCGAGTGTACCTGGCACTCACCGACAGCCGCTCCGGAGAGCAGCGATTCATAATATCAACAAAGATACGTTCGCTCACCTGCTCGGCAAACTCTGCATGCTCGCGATAGGACACAAGATAACGCAACAGACCTGCGTGACTGATGCTATTGCCGTTGTACTGGATCAGGATGCTGGCAAAATCCGGTTGGCCCGTCATCGGACAAAGAGATTTAAAGAGGTTCGTGTAAACAGATTCGCGGACGATCACAGAACTTTCCAGTTCCAGGAATTCAGGATTCCAGAAGTATTCACTAATCTCCAGATCCTGAAGATCAAGACTAGTGCCAATAAACTGACCCATACCTTCCTGCAGGATCTGATCCTGATTGTGTAACGTCACGCTTACAGCCGCCTGGGTCGCAAGCGTCAGATCAGATTCCAGGGTATTGATGACTTCAGCCCGGTTGGCAAATGTTGTATTGCTATAGGACCCCAGGTACAACTTCAGGGATTTAGATTCTATAAGGTGCGATGATTTTCCCGGCACCTGGATCTGGGCCACCGCGACTTCCGGCTTCCCCCTGGGGTTCAACCAGGTAAATTCATAGGCGTTCCAGATATCCAGGCCTTTGAACGGCAACGCGCCGTCCGCGATGCCCAGCGTTTGACGCTGGTTTTGTCGCGGAATAGAGTCAAGCAGCGACGGTGTATACATCGTCACATACTCTTGTTTGTCGTTCGAATTCGCCATGAATCGATCCAAAGTGGGATTGTCGAAGATATTGCGCGGTCCAGTTCACTGTACCTTCGATTATTTGTCAATGTTTTGTGATGGCTGGTCTACAAAGCGTGACAGTCGGTCGATCTGCATGACCTTATATTCCGGCGTCTGATGGCCCCTGTAACAAGCTGCGACAACAAGGGCTTAAAATGTCCCTCCTTTTTCTATAGAGTCTCGCCCTCGTTATCACAAGTCACCCATATGTCCGCTCGAATTCGAATACTCCTGTTTAGTTTAATAGTAATGCCGCTGCACGGTTACAGTGCGAATAACGTACTCGACGAGGTTGTCGTCACAGCAAACAAAACCGAGACGCGCCTGGGTAACACCGCAGCGAGTATCGGCATTATCGATGAATCCGTATTACAGCGGGTACATCACACGCATATCAACGAAGCCCTGCAAAGAGTTCCCGGCGTCTGGATCAGCCGCGGAAATGGACAGGAACATCTCACCGCAATTAGATCGCCTGTGTTAACCGGCGCTGGCAGCTGCGGTGCTTTTGTGATGGCCCAGGACGGAATATCACTTCGATCGCCAGGATTCTGCAACGTCAACGAGCTCTTCGAAGCTACGACAGAACTGGCGAGCAGGATCGAAGTTATTCGTGGACCCGACTCATCTACTTATGGGTCCAATGCTATGCATGGTGTCGTTAATATACTGACGCCTGACCCGGTGGCGGATCATCGGGAGCTGGAAATGGAATCTGGTCCGGATGACTATTACCGCGCCCGTCTTACACTCTCTTCTGACACTCTACGCCTGGATGTATCCGGCACAACCGATGGTGGATACAAAGACGATTCCGGCTTCGATCAGCAGAAGATGTTACTCAAGCATCGTGCGATTACCAGCGATCGGGCAATCACGACCACCTTTTCGTATACAAACCTTAATCAGGAAACGGCCGGATTCATCAGGGGGTATGAGAGCTACAAGGAGAGTGGCCGGAAGCGGGACAACCCGAATCCTGAAGCGTATCGGGACGCTCGGTCTTTCAGGTTGGTTTCCGAAATTGACCAACAACTGGGCAAAGGCTCGCTCTCCATAAAACCGTATATAAGACATGTTGAAATGGAGTTCCTGCAACACTTTCTTCCCGGGCAGGCTATTGAGGAGAATGGACACGACAGCCTCGGGCTTTCCCTACTCTGGAATCCGGATAGCTGGTGGCAAGCAGGCATTGATCTGGAATACACCGACGCGTTCCTCAAGGAAACACAACCGAACCCGACACCGGGAAGCGGCTTCCTTCCGGGAACAATCCCACAGGGAAAACACTACGATTATGACGTCAACGCGTCGCTGGCAGGTCTGTTTTTGTCCGCCAACAAGTCTCTAAGCGATGCTCTGCTCCTAACAGGGAGCATCCGCTATCAATATACCGAGTATGACTATGACAACCGCATGATCGATGGCCGCACCCGGGAAGACGGAACCCCCTGCGGATTCGGTGGCTGCCGATTTTCCAGGCCGGCTGACAGAAAGGATTCTTTCAACAACTGGTCTCCCAAAGTTGGAGTGATCTACTCATGGTCAGATACACACCAGGTATTCGCTTCCCTCTCACAGGGCTTCCGTGCGCCACAGGCAACCGAGTTGTACCGACTACAGAACAGTCAAAGTGTTGCAGATATCGATCCTGTGGAGCTGGATTCAGTAGAACTGGGTTTGCGCGGCAGCACCGAGAAAGTCAGCTACAACATCGCCCTCTTTTCAATGAGCAAGGACAACTTCATTTTTCGGGACACATCGCGGCAGAATGTCGACAACGGGAAAACCGAACACCAGGGCATTGAATTCGATATTGCACTGCAGCTTCACGAAACCGTGACCGCCAATCTTGCATTCACCTGGGCGGAGCATGAGTACGACAACAATCCCGCGTTATCAACCACGCCGCTAAAGGGTAATACCATCGACACTGCCCCTGAAACCC
>JABBBA010000038.1 GCA_018607685.1 K189A clade bacterium
CCCAAAAAACATCCTGTTGATTGGCCCGACAGGTGTTGGTAAAACAGAAATAGCACGTCGTCTGGCCAAACTTGCAGGAGCGCCCTTCATCAAGGTTGAGGCGACCAAGTTCACTGAGGTTGGGTATGTCGGCCGCGATGTCGAATCGATTATACGGGACCTGGCTGAAGCTGCCGTCAAGATGCTGCGCGACGAACAAATAAAGCAGGCGGAACCTCGAGCTTTCGAAGCCGCAGAAGACAGGGTGCTGGAAGCTTTACTACCCTCAGCGAGAGGCACAGAAACAGACGAGAGCTCATCCACCCGTCAGTTGTTTCGAAAAAAGTTAAGAGAAGGAGAACTGGACGACAAAGAGGTGGAAATGGAGGTCCAGGCTACAGCGGTCGGAGTAGAGATTATGGCACCCCCTGGCATGGAAGAGATGACCAGCCAGCTGCAAAACATGTTCTCATCCATGGCTCCCGGGAAAAACAAACCAAAGAAAATGACCGTAAAGGAAGCAATGCGCCGGGTCACCGACGAGGAAGCAGCCAAGCTTATTAACGAAGACGAGCTTCGAAGCGCCGCAGTTGAAGCCGTAGAGCAGACCGGTATTGTGTTCATTGACGAAATGGACAAGATTGCAAAACGCGCAGATCACGGGGGCGCTGATGTTTCACGCGAAGGCGTACAAAGAGACCTCCTGCCAATGATAGAAGGCAGTAACGTGTCCACAAAGTACGGCATGATTCGGACAGATCACATCCTGTTTATTGCTTCGGGTGCTTTCCACCTATCCAGACCTTCGGACCTCATTCCTGAACTGCAGGGACGGCTACCCATCCGGGTTGAGCTTTCCGCACTCAGCATCGAGGATTTCGAAAAAATCCTGACCGAACCGGACGCGTCACTCGTCGAACAATACCAGGCGCTAATGCAAACAGAGGGCCTGAATATCACCTTCGCAAAACCGGCGGTGCACAGGATTGCCGAAATCGCCTGGCAGGTTAACGAGCAGACAGAAAACATAGGTGCTCGAAGACTCCACACTGTCATGGAGCGCCTACTGGAAGAACTTTCCTTTGACGCTACCGACATCGCAGCAAAGGACGCCGGCGACATCACTATTGATGAAACTTACGTTAACGAGCACCTACAGAATCTCGCCGAGGATTCGGATCTTTCCCGGTTTATACTTTAACGATACCTCACCCTTTTTAGACTGTTCAAGATGGCAAACTCAAACGCACCAACCGCGGTTAACGTACACAAGAAGTCAGCCACTCTGGAACTGGTTTACGAGAATGGAGACTCCCATCAATTGCCCGCAGAGTACCTGAGAGTATTTTCGCCCTCCGCCGAGGTTCAGGGTCACGGCCCAGGGCAGGCGGTTCTCCAGCACGGCAAGAAAGAAGTACAGTTTCTGGATATCGAACCCCAGGGACACTACGCCATAAAAATCACTTTTTCAGACGGCCACGATTCCGGGATTTTTAGCTGGGAGTACCTGTTCCAACTGGGAGAGAATCACCAACAGAACTGGCAACAATACCTGGCTGACCTGGACACCGCCGGCAAGTCCAGAGCCCCCCAGTTTATTGCTCTCGGTAACTGATTCGAAGCCAACCCTATTGCTGACATCTCAAAAAACATCCCTTCGAAAGATAGACAGGATACAATGCACTTCCCCGATTAAATCGCATTACTAACCGAACATGGAAAAAGAAGACGACGTCACGCATTTTGGGTACCAAAAAGTACCCCTCTCTGAAAAGGCGGGCAAAGTAGCCGAAGTCTTTCATTCCGTCGCTGAACGATACGACATCATGAACGATGTCATGTCTCTGGGAACACATCGTGTCATGAAGCAAATGGCAGCCAACGCGACTCACGCTCGCTCGGGTCACCAAATCCTTGATTTGGCAGGCGGCACCGGCGACATGGCCATCCTGTTGTCGGAATACGTCGGGACTGACGGACGAGTCTACGTCTGCGATATCAACGGCAGTATGCTCTCACAGGGCAGGGACAAGCTGCTAAACCGGGGCATCGTAACCAATGTCAGCTACGTGCAGGCAGATGGGGAAAAACTGCCCTTCCCCGACGAATCATTCAACGCCATTACGATTGCATTTGGCTTGCGGAACTTCACACAAAAAGAATCCGCACTCAGCGAGATGTACAAAGTCATCAAGCCCGGCGGAAAACTCGTCATTCTTGAGTTTTCTACACCGGGCAACCCGCTGGTCCAAAATGCCTACAAGGGATTCAGCAAAATCTGGCCAAAGATCGGAAAACTGGTGACCGGCGACGAAAGCAGCTACCAGTACCTGGTTGAATCAATTGAGATGCATCCCGACCAGCAGACGCTTAGCGACATGATAAAAGAGGCTGGGTTCGTAAGGGTGAGGCACCAGAACCTGCTAAATGGTATTGCAGCAATCCATGAAGGCGTAAAACCAAGACTGGACCAATCCGCATGAACTTCCTGCGGATTGTCCGAATCCTCTGGACCTTTGTAAGGCTTCGACTGGATCGGAACATCCCCAAAGCGGCTCGCAGGGGTCCTGCCGTAGCGCTTCTATGGATCATAAAGTTGTTTCCGGAACCACAAAGCTCCGGCCCCGAATCAGCCAGGTTAGCGCTTGAAGAACTTGGACCCATTTTTATCAAGTTCGGTCAGATACTCTCCACAAGGAAAGACCTTTTCAGCGACGAAATGTCAGCGGAGCTGCAGAAACTGCAGGATCAGGTACCCCCCTTTGATTCAAGGACCGCTGTAGAAATAATCGAAAGTGAAATAGGCGGACCCATCCCGTCTCTTTTCACTTCATTCGATTCCGTACCACTGGCATCCGCATCTCTCGCGCAGGTTCACGCTGCGTCGATGAACATCGGTCCGATTGCTAAAGAAGTCGTGGTGAAGGTCATACGGCCCGGCATTCAAAAGGTCATCGAGCGCGACATCAAACTGATGTATTTTTGTGCCCGCCTGCTAGAGAAGTTCTGGCCAGACGCCAGACGATTGCACCCGGTCACCATCGTAAAAGACTATGAGACCACCATCATCAACGAACTCGACCTGAAACTGGAAGCAGACAACGGCAGACGCCTCCGTGATAACTGGTCAAGCTCCGGCAAACTCTATGTCCCTGAAGTTTATGAATCCTGTTCAACCAGTCGCATAATGGTCATGGAGCGCATCTACGGTGTTACTGCAACGGACCTGCCTACTCTTCGGGACAAAAATGTAGATCTAAAAAAACTGGCACACCTTGGCGTAGAGATATTTTTCTCACAGGTATTTGAAGATAATTTTTTCCACGCGGATATGCATCCAGGTAACGTATTCGTCGATGTTACAGACCCTGACAACCCGACTTACATCGCCCTGGATTGCGCCATCGTCGGATCGCTGACCGAGAACGATAAAGATTATCTCGCCCGCAATCTGCTCGCCTTCTTTCACCGTGATTATGGTGAAGTGGCGCGTCTGCATGTGAAAAGCGGCTGGGTCCCTTTTGACACTGACATCAATGCGTTTTCCGAGGTCATCAGACAGGTTTGTGACCCATTTTTCCAGAAGCCTATAAAAGACATTTCTTTTGGAACGGTGCTTCTGGAACTGTTTGATACCGCAAGAAAGTTCAACATGGAAGTACAGCCACAGTTAGTACTTCTACAAAAAACCCTCATCAATATTGAAGGTATGGGTCGGCAAATTTACCCGGACCTCGACCTTTGGGAAACCGCGGCACCGTTCATGGAAAGATGGATGAAAGAGAGAATAGGAGTCGCGGGCCTTATCAAAAGAATTTCAGAGAATGCACCACGATGGCTGGACCAACTCCCTGATATCCCGGATCTGGCCTACGACGCACTGGTCGAGATACGAGATTTAAGCGCCCAGAACCGCGCGCAGATCGCAACACTGACAGAAGTCAGGCAAGCTCTCCAGGAACAGGCCAAGCGCGCTAAATACCAACGCCTCGGCGGCCTTGCCCTGATTGGTGCGTTACTTGCTCTCGTTGCCCCCACCGCAGGTTATGCAGCGGCTATTGACCCCATCATTCCAGGATCGGTGCTGGGAACGCTAGGCATCTACTGGATGTATATTCATTCCTGACATGATATTCTCGCCGGCCTTTTTTCGCAGCCCTTATTACCTAACCCTCATCACCTGTCCTTTTCCAAGGGTACAAACTTTTAAGCGGTAGAATCAGGATCACAATGGAACAAACAAACACAAACTGGATTAATGAAGTCAGTTTCAACGACGCAGGGCTCGTACCGGTCATCGCTCAGGATTTCGAGTCACATCGCGTATTGATGGTTGCCTGGATGAACAAAACAGCACTGCTTGAAACAGCGCAGACCGGACTAGCC
Source organism: K189A clade bacterium (assembly GCA_018607685.1). Classification (GTDB taxonomy): domain Bacteria; phylum Pseudomonadota; class Gammaproteobacteria; order Pseudomonadales; family Azotimanducaceae; genus UBA9659. The sequence continues at coordinate 4,366 of JABBBA010000038.1, forward strand.
ACCTATTGGTCCCGGTCTCGGGACCGACTGTGGCGTAAAGGCGAGTCATCGGGTCATGAACAATCCGTAAAAAGCATCCAGCTTGACTGCGACGGTGATGTGCTAACATTGATGGTAGAACAAAAAGGTAATATCGCCTGCCACACGGGTAGAAACTCCTGCTTCTTCAGGACACTAACCAAGGATGGCTGGCAGATATCCGAACCAGTTATCAGAGACCCCAAGGATATCTACTCCGATGGATAGCATTCTGGAAAGGCTAACCATAATTCTTCAGGAACGCAGAAATGCGGACCCCTCTTCATCCTATGTTGCTGGCTTGCATGCAAAAGGCGTTAACAAGATTCTGGAGAAGGTCGGCGAAGAGGCTACCGAGGTAATTCTTGCCGCAAAAGATGCTGATGCATCTGGAAACGTCGAAGAGCTGGTCAAAGAAACAGCCGACTTATGGTTCCACACAATGGTATTGTTAGCACATATGGATTCTTCACCGGCTGCTGTTCTGGAAGAACTGGAACGCAGATTCGGCACATCCGGCCTGGAAGAAAAAGCATCAAGGTCAAAATGAATAACATACAAATTTTAGAAGGAAGGAGATCACTATGTCCTTTGGTATAACAGAACTCATCATCATTCTGGTCATCGTGGTGTTACTCTTTGGCACCACAAAACTTAAATCACTTGGCAATGACCTGGGCTCAGCAATCAAAGGTTTCCGAACGGCTGTCAGCGATGACAAACCAGCTGACACAGACGGTGACGAGAGCACCCAATTGGCAGAGAAGCAAGAAACCAAAGACCCCGGCTAATACCCTCCGCACGCTAACGACACCTCGGAAAATAAGATGTTCGATATAGGGTTCCCGGAGCTAGTGGTAGTCAGCGTAGTCGCCCTGCTGGTCATCGGACCGGAAAAACTACCGGAAACAATTCGCACCATTTCACTTTGGATTGGCCGGGTTCAAAGGAGCTTCGCCAGCATCCGAAGGGAAATCGAAACAGAGATTGGTGCAGATGAAATTCGGCAACAATTGCATAACGAAAGCATCATGAAGGAATTGGAGGAAACCAAAAACACCCTCCAGCAGGCCGGCAAAGATGTCAGGTCCACGATCAATGGAGCGGTAGAATCCGTTGAGTCTTCAATCCCCAGCCAGGGTATTAAAACTCAGAAGATTGAATCCCCGCCCAAAGACCAAAGACCAAAAACCATGACCAAAAACGATGACTGATCAGGATTCTACCCAGCAGGACTCTTTATCTCAGGATCAGGGACAACCCCTGGTCGATCACCTGATTGAGCTACGAACCCGTCTTCTGCATGCCATACTGTCGGTTCTGATCATTTTCTTGCCACTGTTTTACGTGGCAAACGACATCTACACCTATATCTCTGAACCCCTCCGGCAGT
>JABBBA010000007.1:0-3007 GCA_018607685.1 K189A clade bacterium
TAACGCCTACATTCCGGCTGGTAAGCAATGTGCTCGAACCCTTTGTGCAGATTGAGTTTTTGAAAGATGACACAAAGTGACCACCTAAAGGTGACTGAATTTAGGATCCTCTGCTGACATTTCACTCATCACTAATCGTACTCGATAGGGTGCCAGACTCTTCAGGTGGTTGATGGTGCGGCGCAAACCTGCGGTTGGTGACACAGGGCGGGTGACAACCAGGGCGATATCGCACTGCGTGAGAATAAAATCAGCGGCAATATTTTGAGCTGCGGGTCCGACGTTGATGACAATCACGTCGTAGTCGGCTGACAGCGAGTTAACAGCCCCGCGAACCTGCGTCAGAGACATCTGTTCTTCGGCGCCCTTGATCTGGTTACCAATGGCCATAACATTAAGCCCACAGCTGTCCCGACTCACCGCAAGATCATCTTTGGCAACATAATCGCGCCATCCTGGGCTGCCGTTTGTGGCAGTGTCATCCTCCGTTGTCGTTTCTACCAGTAGCGTCTCCATCGTAGAGGTAGAGAAAGTGCTTGCCAGTTGAGAGGCGATGTCGCTGCTGCGCACATCGGTTGAACCCGATACTACCGCGATGACTTTAGCCCGTCGTTTGTCATTCAACGGTGGAATATCCGAAAGTTGAATACTATTTCGAAGACGATACATATTCATGTCTGCGGCTTCTGAAATTGATTCATCGTCTAGTGATTTCAGTTGACCTATCAAGGGTGAGTTTTGGTCTAAACATTCAAGATCGTCGGTGTATCGAATCGTCGGTAGTAAAATATTTCTGGCGACAAACAGGCCGATGACAGCGAATATTCCAGTAAGGAACCCAAGGATTCCAAATATTTTTCGACGATCCTGGACAGCTTCAAGAGGTAGTGGGGCCCGGGAAACGAGTTCAATGGATCCGGGAACATCCAGACGACTTTCAAGCTTGACCTTTTCTAATGCCCGCTTGGTTTCATCGAGTAACTCCCTCAGCATAATTGACTCTTTCTCCAGCGACCGTAAGCGAAGTATCTTGGCATTCATTTGTTTCGCTTCCTGTTCAAGTATTCGCTGCTGCGGTTTCTGCTTAGCCAGTTTTTCCTGAAGCTCTTCGATTAGTTCCTGTCTGGAGCCGGCATCAGCGGGTATCTCTCCGCTCATTTTAAGGGCCTTGATCTGTTCGCGTCGGTCTGCCATAGCCTTTTCCAGTATGGCAATAGCGGCTTTAGACTCAATAACCTTCTTGCTCGCTGGCTGGTAGCGAAGCTCCAGAACCGCCAGTTCGCTCAGTTTATTGCTGCGTTCCATGAGCATCAGGTCAAGGGCATGATCCCCAACCAGTTCCTTGAGTAGCACATCATCAGTAATTGCGGTGCTAGAAGAAGATCCGTAGTCCTCCAACTCAGTAATCATGCGGCGGACCTCTTCCAGTCTCCTGGAGGAGGTCTCCATCACTTCCAGGTTATCTCTGTGAACAGCTATCGCTGATTCAACGCCGTATTCACCACCTAGCGCGAGTATTTCATCATTTTTTTGGTCAAGTCGCAGCGAGAGGTCTTCTTCTCGTTTGGCCAGTTCCTGCAGACGGTAGCTGCCCCGATTTCGTGCCTGGCTGCGTTGCGCCTGCAGGTATGTATCTAACAGGGTGTTTGCAAGTAAAGCTGCCGTCTCCGGGTCATTTGATGTTGCATTGATGGTGATCAGGCTTTTTGACTCAGAAACACTCAGGTGTCTTCTGAAGGTTATGGGGGTCATGTCGCTGGTTGGATCAATTACCTTCAACGCCTCTACGGAATCCTCCATCAACATGGGGCCGGATAACATACCTAACTGGGCCTGGACAAAAGCATCGAAGGTTCGCGATGCCATGGAGTTACCCTGGTACATGATGAATGGTTTGGTCGCAGCGATACGAAAAATGGCTTCACTCTCGTACTTAGGGTTTACAAGGGCGACGAGTATTAAACCCAGAACCGCACCCAATGAGATTCCAGTGATCAATAACTTTGGAATTTGCCCCCTGAAACAGCGGACCATCCATTGAATCGGATCCGGGGCATCCTGATCTTCCTGCACAAAATTACCGACCTGCGCCAGTTGAGTGTCCATGACTTCAACGTTAGATGGCGCTGAACTTGAGGAGTCTCTTTCAGGATTTGTGATTGTCATGATTGGGCCAACTCTCTGCTTGATTCATCTCTCTCCCATCTGCCGTCGTAGTCGGTGTTCGAGATCGCGACCTTTGCTCTTATAAAACCGCTGACGAACAGATAGGTCGGCAGGCTCAGCCAGGTGGATGGCGTACGGGCAATTCGACCGAAGAATCGACCGAATCGCTCCCAAAATGAACCATCGTTATTTTCGTAGCCGAGCTTTTCAATCTGGACGGTGCCTCTGATTGCACGGGTTCTAATTTTGATGAGTCCGTGGAGTGACTGAGGCGCCGTCATGCGAAAAGAACACGTTGGAACATAGGCCCGGTCTGACGGACAGAAGCTTCGCCTGACCATCTCATCATCGTTGGTGACTTCCGCGAACGGGCTGACCCGGCTGTGACCGGCCCTCGAAACGGCAAACAGGCCGCCAAACTTTCCACCTTCAAGATAGCTGTTGTTTTGCCAGACCCGGTAAAACGACCTTACGAAAAAACTGGAACGACTGGTATCGATACTCATCTGACCGCAGGCGGCTAGCGCTTCACCGGACAGCAGTGGCTTCACCAGTTCGCGCAGGCTATCTGACGTGACGGCAAGGTCCGCATCCAGGTAAATTCTGGGGTATTGAGAGGCGGCAGAATCGCCGAGATTCAAGGCGATCACTTTTGACGCAATCGGCGTCTCTATCAGTCGTGCTAATGGAAAAGAATGTCGCACTATATCGGCCGATTCGTCAGAGCAACCATTGCAGACTACTGTCACATCGAATTCCCCCGGGATTGCGGTAGAAAAAATGGCATGGAGGCAGCGCCTGATTACGCTGGCTTCGTTGTGCGCCGGGATGATTATCGAAG
>JABBBA010000007.1:3042-5766 GCA_018607685.1 K189A clade bacterium
CTCGCATATCAGACAGTCCTTCTTAGTTGAGCCGCCGGTATAGGCTCGGGGGCGCCGATGAAAGAACTGATTGAGGAGATCAGCGCACGCCGGGAAGCAAGCTCATCCTGGACATAAGATACTTGTGACGCTAAGGCCTGTTTGATCACGTTTGGTAGTTCTGTTTCGTTTTCTGCCACAAAGACGTTGCTCAGCTTCCTGAATTTACTGACGGTCGCCAACTGATGGTCATTACGATGTTCGCCAAATTTGGCGAGCCTTGGGATTAGAACGATGGGTTTGGAATTCTCCATCGCGGTGATAATCGAGCCCATACCGGCATGAGAAATAAGAAGATCAGCATTCTCGACCCGCGAATTGAAGTCACTAACACCCAGAAACTCTGAGCTTGAAATGTGGCTGGGCTGATAAGTTCCGGCGCCGGTCTGAGCGAAAACATTTGTCTCGCGCTGGTCTCCCGCCCATTCGTCTACTGCCTGTATCAATCTATCGAATGGCAATTGAGTCCCTACTGTGACAAAAATCATCGTATTAATTCCTTTAATCGAAGCGGGTCCTAAAGCACAGATCCGCGATATTGAATGTTGTGACCGTTAGAAAGCTCAGGCCATTGAGTTAGCATCAGGTCTGCGTGAGATGTGGCGAGCTCTCCGGACAAGGAAAGCTTTTCAGCGTTGGCGATCGAGTCTATGAACATTGTTTTTGCGCCGATCATTTTTGCAAAGCGTATGGCGAGATAGCCGTGGGCCGCGCCGGTTGAAATGACGACGTTAGGTCTTTCCCACAGGACAATGAGCAGAATCTTCAACGAAGAAAATAGCAGCTTCAGCTTGGTGTCTCGATTAGCGTCGGGTACATAGTAGAAACGTGAGGGAGCGACAGCATGCGCATATTCTTTGTCTACTGACAGGTAGGCGCAGTCGCACGCCTGAAAGGCGTCCTGAAGCCTGAGCAATTGGACCCAATGACCTCCGCCTGAAGCGACGGCTAGTACTTTCTTGACCGTTTTTTTCTTTCTTGAAAATGACTTCATTGCAAAACCTCTTCTGTTCCATAGAAGAATTGCAACGCCTATGCCAATTTCGAGGAGGTTTCCAAAATAACGATAAAGGCTATGAAAACAGTGCCTTTAAACGAATCCACCCACCCCTGGAGGGGTTGGTCTATCGTCCTTCTCGTTCCCGGGTCACCTGTTATTTTTCAAATTGCGATGCAAAAAGTTACTATTCGCAACTTGCAAAGATGCCTCTGTTTGAGTTCCAGGTTTTGAATTAGTGCTGCGCTCCTACTTCCATGAGGGGGCATGGCTGTTAGTAAGAGCGATGGAAGAACAAGTTAAAGGGAGGTGTCAGCGTAGAAAGAATCTTCAATCCGGCAGGAATGTATCTGCTCCTCAAGCGGGGAGAGTGTGTAAGCAACAGTGCGCCCGAATACTCCCATTGTTTCATTCCATGATCCTCGTTCTCTCCACACCGTTTTCCAATGAGAATATCCCTCGTTGAATTTGTCGCCGAACAACTGGAGAGAGCCGAGGGTCAGCAATCGAATAAGGACGTGCAGATCCAGGATGGTGGAGGCATAAAAAGACCAGAATGGGGAATAATGTTTCTCAAAATAAATGCGTTTTCCCAGGAAAAGCTTGACTGTTTTATGAGGCTTAGAGGTCTCAGAAGCACCGCCGATGTGAAGAACCCTGGCGTCAGGATAAAAAATGCGGCTGATACCTTGCTGGTCAGCTCGCAGGCAGAGGTCTGTTTCCTCGCTGTACATGAAGTAATCGATATCGAACCCGCCGAGTTCTTTCCATGTCGAGTGATTTAACATGAGAAAACACCCAGTAATCACGCCAACTTCCCTGGTAGTGTCTCTTTGCCAGTCTGGCATTTCGTCAGGATTGAGGACGCTCAGGCGCTTGCCAACAGCAGAAAGTCCCAGTGCCTGCATGGTCAGCCCCCATAGAGAGGGTTTGGCCCAGCAACTTCGGAAATCTGTCTCTCCATCGGGCGTCTCCGATGCTCCACCAAATATAGCGCGTCTGCCGCTGCCGGCGGCAAAATCGAGAAGCCGTGCAATTCCATTGTCCAGAACCTCAGTATCTGGGTTTAGAAGAAGCAGCCAGTCCCCGCAGGCTTGCTCCGCGGCGATATTGTTTGCCGCGGCAAAGCCGATATTGGTATCAGATTTAATCACTGCAACCTCCGGGAACTCTGCGGCGATCAATGCCGCACTGCCATCGGCGGAAGCATTGTCGTAGACAATCACTTCAAAGCTCACATCCATGTCACTTTTGTAAATGGAGCGAATACAAGCGCATGTAAGCTCGCGCGTGTTGTAGCTGACGATGATGATAGAAAGCACTGTACCTTGACCGGCTTCAGGTTGTTGTTGGATTCGATTTTTAAGTTTCATCGTTCTACCTCGATTGCTATTGGTTACCCGAAGGCTCGTGCGAGTCCTAATTGCGGGTTGTAACTTGTTCGCCACAACAGAGTGCAAATTGCAGGCCACAAATAGCCCAATAGAATTCAAGCGGGATGGTTGAGTGTGAAACTGCCTTTCATCGTTGCAAACTGCGATTGGTTGCAATTCTGCATTGCAAGTTGCAACTCAACGGTCAGCATTTTTCTCAGTTTTCGCGAATTCTAGTATTTATGGGGTTGGCACGTGATGTGCTTCCTGAGTTGTCTTCCAAAAGTATAAAGTTAGTAATGTTATGAATAAGAT
>JABBBA010000192.1 GCA_018607685.1 K189A clade bacterium
CGCTGTGGACGCTCTCCCACCGATTTCGGAGATACCCGGCATCCTTAATGATGTCTTCACCACTGGCATTTTCTGCAGCGGTTCTGACAATAAACCCCTCTTCCCCGTCACTCAGTTCCTCAAGAATACCCTTGAGCCTTGCCCGCTCATCCTCACTCTCAATCCTCTGGGAAATACCAATATGGGAACTACCCGGCAAATAGACAAGATATCGCGATGCCATTGAGAGGTTGCTGGTGATCCGCGCTCCTTTTGTGCCAATTGGTTCTTTGGTTACCTGTACCAATAGTTCCTGACCGTCATACACAAGGCTGGTGATCGCAGGATGCTCTGCACCCGGCTTCTTATCGAAAACCTCATGCCCATCGATCAGATCCGTCACGTGCATAAATGCGGCCTTATCCTGCCCGATATCGACGAATGCACTCTGCATTCCAGGAAGGATACGGACCACCTTCCCTTTATAGATATTTCCAACACTGCTTTTGGTCTCAGTTCTCTCAATAAAGACTTCCTGAAGTAAGCCCTGCTCAACGATTCCTACTCGAGTTTCGTTAGCAGATACATTGATAAATATTTCTTCAGCCATATCGACAGCCTTAACCTAATGAAAATTCTTATCGTCCGAGACATTCAACCGAAAAGTCTCTCAGTCTCAATACAGTTTCGCTAAGCGGTAAACCAATTACGTTTGAATAACTTCCCGTAAGGGTTTCCACAAATGCTGCGCCGGCTCCCTGTAAACCGTAAGACCCGGCTTTATCCTGTGGCTCGCCGGTTTCCCAATACCAGGCTATTTCCTTTTCCCCAAGGTGGCGGAAGGTTACCTGCGTACTGACAAAGAACGTCTCAATTCTGGGTCCGCGGCAAACTGAAACACCCGTTAAAACATCATGCCTCGAGCCCGAAAGTTCACTTAACATTTGCAAGCCATGTTCTTTGGATTCCGGTTTCCCCAGGATGTTCCCGTGCAATACAACGGTAGTATCCGCCGCAAGTATCACGGATTCACTGTCATATTTTTTTGCGACGGCCTGTGCTTTTTTAGCGGACAGCCGGGTGACATAAAGTTCCGGCGCTTCTCCCATTGCAACAGATTCATCCACATCCGGTGGATCCGTCTCGAAGCTAATGTCCAACTGCTGGAGCAAAAGCTTGCGCCTTGGCGAGCCACTCGCGAGAATCAGATTGATTGTCATGTCACACCCACCGTTCGGCGTATGGATCTAAGCATCAAAAACACCCATGGCCACAAAAATGCACCTGATAAGGCCGGTAGCAGATACCACAGACTCCAGTCCGTAAGGCCAGCAATACTCTCGATCCAGAACCCAACCAATTGATTCAGCCCCAGAAGCGCAAAAAGAACGGTGGCCTGCTGCCAGACCGAAAACATCCGGAGACGCTGGTATAAGCTCGCTACAACGTAGGCGATTAAAACGTAAGCCAACGCGTGTTGGCCTATCAGGCTACCCAGCAGCACATCTACCGCGATACCCGCCAGCCATGCCGTAGGAATACCAACTCGATGCGGCAATGCAATGATCCAGTATACGAGGACCATGGCGACCCAATCCGGCCGAAGAAACCCCAGCTCTAAAGGGACAAACTGAGGCATAGGCACTACTGCGAGTACCATGCCCGCAACGATAGTGATCCAGATGATGACCAGCCCCCCGGTCCTGTTATCAGCCACCGCGATCATCACCCTTTCCAGAAGTAGCGTTCGTCTCTTCTTCCGCTATCCTGGACTCTGTGAACACGAGCAAAACATGTCTGGACCTGTCCAGTTGCGCATTCGGCTTTGCCAAAACCTCAGCAAAAGGTTTGCCTGGTTTGTAATCTACTTTCGCTACAACACCCACCGGGTAACCCACCGGAAACCGGTTGCCAAGACCCGACGACAACAATTGGTCGCCAACCTTGATATCAGCGGTTGAATTAACATGTAACAACTCCAGTTGCTGGTCGATCCCGGTACCCCGGGCGATAAGCCTGAGATTACTTCTAAGGACCTGTACCGGGACTGAATGTCGCTCGTCGCTGATTAGCAGGACCCTGCTATTGAAAGCGCTTACCTCTACTACCTGGCCAACCAATCCCCGCGAATCCAGCACCGGCTGCCCCAGAAACACGGAGTCCTCAGAGCCCTTGTCTATGACCACTTCCTGTTCTTCAGGGTCCGGGTTAACACCAATGAGTTCGGCAACCAAGACGTTGTCCTGAAGTTTAGCCGCGGATCCAAGTAGACCCCTGAGCCGATTATTCTCCGCCGTAAGCGCCGCCATCTTTTCAGTCTTGACCCTAAGAAAGATCAGCTCACTCTCGAGTTCGTTAATTCGCCCGCGCAGATCTTCCCGCGAGCTAAAAATATCCTGGATACCACGGGCGCTACGATTCGGAAGGTCAGCGGTCACGACAACAGGTGTTAGCGCTATGGTCAGTGCTGACCTTGAGCCATCCAGCCAGCTGGTCGCGTGATCCATAAACATAAGAACGACGGAAAGCACACCAAGACCAAGCATCTGGTAACCAAGTGTCGTTTCTTCCAGGAACAGGGATTTGATTTGGTTTACCTCCAAACATCAGAAGTCGCACACCAAATCGATAAGGCTTCTCCGCTGTGGATAATACAGAACGCCGGAGGTCTACTGAATCGAGAGCACGTCGCTGTCTACCCTGTCATCCATCAACTCCAGGGCTCGGCCACCACCTCTGGCAACACAGGTAAGTGGATCTTCCGCAACGATAACCGGTAATCCAGTTTCACTGGACAACAACCTGTCTAACTCGCGCAGCAACGACCCTCCTCCTGTCAGTACCAGCCCGCTTTCCGCGATATCCGAGGCAAGTTCCGGCGGCGTCTGTTCGAGCGCCCCCTTTACAGCCTGTACTATCACGGAAAGTGGCTCCTGAAGCGCTTCGAGAATTTCGTTGCTATTCAACGTAAAACTCCTCGGCACACCTTCAGCAAGGTTTCTTCCTCTCACGTCAATCTCCCGTACTTCATTACACGGGAATGCCATACCAATTTCTTGTTTGATTCTTTCCGCGGTGGCATCGCCAATGAGGCTACCCTGGGTGCGCCTCACATAGGTTGTTATCGCTTCGTCGAATCGATCACCACCAACTCGAACGGATTGCGCATAGACAACACCATTAAGTGAGATGACAGCAATCTCTGTCGTCCCACCGCCAATATCTACCACCATTGTCCCAATGGCCTCGTGAACGGGTAGGCCAGCTCCAATGGCTGCTGCCATCGGCTCTTCAATTAGTCGGACATCTCGGGCGCCCGCGCTAACCACTGATTCCCTGATAGCGCGTCGCTCAACTTCCGTGGATTGACAGGGCACACAAACGAGGACCCTGGGACTGGGGCGAATGAAGCTATTCTCATGCACCTTCTTGATAAAGTGCTGTAGCATTCGTTCAGTAACCTGAAAATCTGCTATCACACCGTCTCTCAACGGTCGAATAGCAGTGATATTTCCAGGAGTCCGTCCAAGCATTCGCTTGGCATCAATGCCTACGGCGGCAACGTTTTTCTGATTATTATTGTTGCGAATCGCAACCACAGACGGTTCGTTCAGGACGATACCCTGGCCCCGAACATAAATAAGTGTATTGGCAGTGCCGAGATCAATCGACAGATCATTGGAAAACATGCCTCGCAGGCGTTTAAACATCGAATCAGGACCTCTGGGAAACGACGGTGAAAAAGATGGGCAACGGGGACATGCTGACCTTATTATTTGCTTTCAAAAACTTGCGTAACTCTATCATTTAGGGTGAGTTTTATATATACAGTCTGGCCATTTTTTAGACTACTTAGGCCTGAATAATGGAGTTGTTTCCATTTTGCGCTCGCTGGCGACACCTGACCCCCCAATGACCTGACCCGGGCAGGTTCAGAGCCTGAAAATTTGCGTATTCCCGCAAACCTCATTAGCATTCCTCGCCTTGTCAATATAGTCGGATAAAACACGTGGACGTGACTGAAGAAGTCGTCAGAGATATCGCTGAACTGGCCCAAATTAAGGTAGATGACGCCGATATACAGCAGTTAGCTGAAGGAATGCAGAACATTCTGGCACTGGCTGACCAGATGCAGGCTATTAATACCGAGGGTGTTGAGCCCGTGTCGAACCCACTGGATGCCTCACAACGGCTTAGACCTGACGCAATTACCGAAGAAAACCAGCGGGAACTTTTTCAATCCATCGCACCGGCGACGGAAGATGGACTGTATCTTGTCCCAAGGGTAGTTGAATAGATGATAGATCGCTCACTTTGCCAACAACTTCAGGATCTCGACAAGGGTGAATACTCCTCCGTTGAACTTACCCAGACTTATCTCGACCGGATTGAGACTAACCAGTCGCTAAACGCTTTTATTAGTGTTTCGGAGGATGTTCTCGAAAAAGCCAGGCACGCGGACCAACTAAGAGCCTCCGGTGAACAAAAACCTCTGCTCGGAATACCTCTGGCCCACAAAGATATTTTCTGTGAAGCCGGCGTCAGAACCACTGCTGGTTCAAAAATGCTCGACAATTTTGTTTCACCCTACGACTCAACGGTCGTCTCGTCACTTAGAGAGGCGGGGGCACTATCTTTGGGTAAAACCAATATGGATGAGTTCGCCATGGGCTCGTCAAATGAGTCCAGTTACTTTGGCCCTGTGAAAAACCCCTGGCAGGTCGACCGGGTTCCTGGCGGCTCCTCGGGTGGATCCGCCGCCGCAGTCGCGGCAAGACTATGTGCCGCAGCAACAGGTACCGACACCGGTGGAAGCATTCGACAACCGGCAGCATTCTGCGGTATCACAGGAATCAAACCGACCTATGGGCGGGTGTCCCGCTGGGGAATGATTGCCTACGCCTCAAGCCTGGACCAGGCAGGGCCGCTGGCCACCACAGCGGAGGATTGCGCGTTATTGCTGTCGGTCATGGCCGGTGAGGACACAAAAGATTCAACGTCTTCCAACGTGCAGGTCGATGACTACTCCAAATCCTTGTCACAGGAACTAAAGGGTAAGAAAATAGGATTGTGTGTTGAATACATGGATGGCCTGGATCCGGAAATGTCACGTGTCATCCAGACCTCAATAGAAATACTTTCAAACCTGGGCGCTGAGTTTGTGGACATCAGCCTGCCGACCTCCCCGATGGCTATTCCCGCTTACTACATCATTGCTCCCGCGGAATGCTCGGCCAACCTGTCACGGTACGACGGTGTCAGGTTTGGGTATCGCTGTGAGAACCCTGAGAACCTGGAGGATTTATACAAAAGGTCACGGAGTGAAAGCTTCGGCCAGGAAGTAAAAAACCGCATTATGGTTGGCGCTTTTGCACTGTCCGCCGGTTATTACGACGCTTATTACAAGAAGGCGCAGCAGATACGCCGCCTGATAAAAAATGATTTCCTTGAGGCATTCAAATCAGTTGATGCGATATTGGGGCCAACGACACCGGGCCCTGCATTCGGGATTGGTGAAAATGCAGATGACCCACAGGCCATGTATCTACAGGACATCTACACGATTTCAGCAAACCTTGCTGGCTTGCCTGCCATCTCCCTGCCCGCTGGCTTTATCAAGGATCTACCCGCAGGAATACAGTTGATAGGCAACTATTTTGATGAGGCAACATTGTTAAATATAGGACACCAGTTCCAGGCAGCGACTGACTGGCACACACAGGCACCGGAGCTGTCACAATGAGCGGCGAATGGGAGGTGG
>JABBBA010000330.1:0-1784 GCA_018607685.1 K189A clade bacterium
TCCCGACCAACAATATGGAACGCAAAGCGTTACATATTGGGCGGCAGGCACATCGAACGAAGTGATGTACATCGAACGAAGTGATGCACATCGAACGAAGTGATGTACCGAGAGCCAAGACCTACCAGGTCAAGGCGCGGCTCTATTCAATGATGCCGATCAACAACAAAGTTGACCAGCGTACTCATGGACTCTCTAAACTCAGATTCAGCGACATGGTTGAGGCACTCCATCGCCTTGCAGCGTTGGGTGTCTGCTTGCTCGGAGGTGTATTTCAGTGCCCCCGTTTCCTTTACCAGTTCAATCATCTTCGGAAGGTTCTCAACGCCACCGTTCCTGATTGCATCTTCAACAAACGCCCTTTGATCGGGTTGTCCGTTTCTCATAGCAAATATTAGTGGCAGTGTAACTTTGCCTTCAGCGAGGTCATCGCCAATATTCTTGCCCAGTTCTTCTGGTGTGCCAAGGTAATCCAATTGATCATCAACCATCTGGAAGGCGATCCCAAGGTGCAGACCATAGTCACGCAGTGCGTGTTCTGTTTTTTCATCCGCGCCAGCTAATACAGCACCGGCATGTGCAGCAGCCTGGAACAACATGGCTGTCTTGCGGGAGATAATCTCCATGTACTCGGCTTCGGTGGTCGCAGGATTACGGATAAAGCTAAGCTGCTGAACTTCACCCTCGGCAATAACGTTTGTCGCCCTGGAGAGAATTTCCATTACCCGGATATTCCCAATGTCGACCATCATCTCAAATGCTCTTGAATGCAGGATGTCTCCTACCAGAACGCTGGGAGGGTTGCCCCATGCGGCGTTTACCGTTTTCCGGCCACGTCGCAGGTCTGACTCATCGACGACATCATCATGCAATAACATAGCCGTATGCAGGAATTCGATCACCGCGGCCAGTTTCACGTGATCGCGACCTTCATATCCACAGGCTTTGGCGCAAAGTAGCACCAGCAGGGGTCTTAGGCGTTTCCCACCAGCCTCTATCAGGTAGGCGGCGATTTCCTCGACCATCGGGACATCGGAGTTCAGATTCGCCCGAATAAGGTCATCAACCGCCCGGAAATCCTGTTTAACGGCTGATAGGAAGGGATAGGTCATGTAGATTGGTGATTTCGTGGGAGATTTGAGAGGATTCGAATCCTATGGGGGGGCAATTCGGGTGTCAAGGTGAAATCGCCAAATGTTGCTTGCTCCTGGCTATGTCATCGCTTAGAATTGCGCGTCCTGAAAGTGGCCGGATTCCAGTCACGACCCAATATACCGCTATTTGCGGGCAACTAATGAGATTCTTAGCATGTACGCTGTAATAGAAAGTGGCGGAAAACAACATCGGGTTGAACCTGGTGAGGTTTTACGACTTGAAAAACTAGACGTCTCCGAAGGCGAAACGGTCAACTTCGATAAAGTGATGATGATTGGCGAGGGCGAAAACGTCCAGATCGGTACACCCTTTGTCGACGGTGGCGCGGTCACTGCAGAAGTAGTGAGTCATGGTCGCGGAGATAAAGTCACGATCATCAAGATGCGCCGACGAAAGCACTATCGAAGGCAGGCAGGTCATCGCCAGTACTTCACTGAGGTGAAAATCAAAGACATTAGTGGAGGTAATTAGAGATGGCGCATAAAAAAGCGGGTGGTAGTACTCGAAACGGACGCGATTCGGAATCGAAACGGCTTGGCGTCAAGATCTATGGCGGCCAGGAAGTAATTGCCGGCAATATCATCGTCAGGCAACGGGGTACGAAGTTTCACCCGGGTAAGAACTTAGGC
>JABBBA010000330.1:1794-5739 GCA_018607685.1 K189A clade bacterium
CTGCGGCCGAGACCATACGTTGTTCGCCAAATCGCCTGGTGTGGTTGAGTTTAGCGTTAAAGGACCTAAGCAGCGTAAATACGTAAATGTTGTAGCGCCGGCAGCAGCTGCCGAGGCATAGGCCTTTAAAGGTGTGTATTTAAAGGCCCTGTCAGTGACAGGGCTTTTTTTTGCGCCATTTTCCGGCAATAGTGAGTCATTATGAATTTCGTCGATGAAGCAAGTATCAAGATTGAAGCGGGCAAGGGTGGTAACGGCTGCCTGTCCTTTCGGCGCGAGAAATACATAGAACGCGGTGGCCCCGATGGCGGTGATGGTGGCCGGGGCGGAAGCGTATACCTTGTGGGTGATGCTGCGCTAAACACGCTTGTCGATTTCCGCTTTCAGCCTAACTATCGAGCACAGAAAGGCGGTGGTGGCAAAGGAAACGATCGAACCGGACCCAAAGGGGAAGATCTGTACGTTCGCGTTCCCTGTGGCACCAGCCTGTTTGATGAAGAAACCGATGAGTATCTGGGTGACGTTAATGATGAGGGGGAAACCCTGCTTGTAGCCTCGGGTGGCCGGCATGGGCTCGGCAACGTGCGGTTCAAGTCGAGTACCAACCGCGCACCACGACAAACCACACCCGGGGAACCGGGTGAGGTTCGACAGCTCAGACTCGAACTAAAACTTATCGCCGATGTGGGTCTTCTGGGGCTGCCGAATGCGGGGAAATCGACCCTGATCAGTGTTGTTTCAGCCGCCAGACCAAAAATCGCAGACTATCCGTTCACAACACTCGTGCCCAACCTGGGTGTTGTTCGACTGAGTCATGACCAAAGCTTCGTCATCGCCGATATTCCTGGTTTGATTGAAGGCGCAGCCGCCGGTGCTGGGCTTGGTGTACAGTTTCTCAAACACCTCTCTCGAACGCGTCTGTTGTTGCACCTTGTTGATGTTGCGCCAATGGACGGTAGTGACCCGATCACCAATTGTCGCACGCTTGAAGATGAGCTGGCTCGCTATAGCGAGGGTATTGCTGACAAGACCAGGTGGCTGGTGTTCACCAAGGTCGATCTGCTGGATGAAGAGTCCAGGCAGGGGCTTGCTGGGCTTGCACAGCAACTTGGAGCAGAGCGGTACTTTACGATTTCAGCGGTGGCCAATGAAGGTACCGATGCCCTGATGGGCGCTATCGTCGAATATCTGGCGCAGTTGGAGCAGGCGGAAGATGACGAACGAATTCTTCGGGAAACCCATGAGTACTCGCTGCGTAAACGCCAGGAACGCTGGCGAAAACGTTACGGCGCTGTTGATGAAGACGACGATGAAGACGACGACCATGATGTGACGGTGCACTACGAGCCATGAAGACTGAGTTTACCCCCGGTAAAACCTGGGTAATAAAAGTTGGCAGCTCTCTGCTGACCAATAATGGGGCTGGTATAGACCGGAGTCTGGTGCAGGGATGGGTAGATGATATTGCGGCGTTAAAGCAGGCGGGCGCGCGCATCGTATTGGTGTCCTCCGGCGCAGTTGCCGAGGGGATGAAACGACTTGGGCTGTCCAGGCGCCCACATTCTATTCATATGTTGCAGGCCGCCGCCGCCGTCGGCCAGATGGGGTTGATTCAAATGTATGAGTCGGCATTCCAGAAGTATCATCTTCATACAGCCCAGATTCTCCTGACGCATGATGACCTGCGATCGCGGCAGAGATATCTCAATGCCCGGAGTACTTTCTGGCAGTTGCTTGACCTGGGCGTAGTGCCCGTCGTTAACGAGAACGACACGGTTGTCACCGATGAAATCAAATTTGGGGATAACGATACGCTGGCCGCGCTTGTTGCCAATCTGATTGGGGCGGAAACATTGCTGCTGTTAACCGATCAACCTGGGCTGATGACGGCCGACCCGGCACAGGACCCGAGCGCGAAATTAGTGACGACAATGCCCGCGGCTGATAGATCCCTGGATGAAATGGCAGGGGAAGGCTCGGCCCTTGGCCGTGGCGGCATGATTACAAAGATTAAGGCGGCAAGGGTTGCGGCCAGAAGTGGTGCCAACACTATTATTGCCTCTGGACGCGAGGCGGGTGTTATTGCTCGAATCTCCCGGTCCGAGAGAGTTGGAACCTTGTTGACGACGGCTGACGAATCCATGGTTGCGCGCAAACAGTGGCTGGCATCATTGCCGGTCAGGGGAACGCTTGTGCTGGACAACAAGGCCTGTGACGCGCTGACTGCCGATGGGCGATCTTTGCTTGCGATCGGGGTGGTAGAAGCACGGGGCGATTATACGAGGGGTGAGGTGGTCAGCTGTGTCTCTACCGACGGGCGTGAGATTGCCCGCGGTATGGTCAATTACGGCGGCGCTGATGTGCAGAGAATCTGCGGAATCTCCAGCGACCGGATAGAATCAGTGTTGGGGTTTGTGGTGGAAGAGGAACTCATCCACCGTGACAACCTGGTCTTGAGCTAGGCGATTTACGCTTTAAGCGCTTTCACCCGCGCGTTGAGGCGAGACTTATGACGAGCGGCTTTGTTTTTCTGGATAATTCCATGTGTAACAGCACGGTCGATCACGGGTACGGCACTAATGTAGGCTGCATTTGCAGCTTCATAGTCACCGGCATCGACAGCGGCAACAGTCTTCTTGATGACTGTTCGGAATGTAGAGCGCTGACTGGCGTTATGTTTGCGACGGGATTCGTTCTGTCGTGCCCGCTTCTTGGACTGAGCTGAGTTTGCCACTAGGTAGTTACCTGGTCTGGAAAAAAGTAGGCGCGGACTATGCCGATTTACCCTGGAATTGTCAATGAGTTCCGCTCTGTAATGTAGAGCGCTGTGAGATGATCTAGTCTTGAAGGCAGTAAATTAACGATGGAACAACCCAACAACTCTTTGACAGGCAAGCTACTCCGGTCCAGTTTCGTCGTTTCCATGATGACAATGCTCTCGAGGGTCTTCGGATTGGCGAGGGACATGGTCATTGCTTATTTCTTCGGTGCCGCTGCGGGCGCTGACGCATTCTTCCTGGCGTTCCGGATACCCAATTTTTTCCGTCGGTTGTTTGCCGAGGGCGCCTTTTCACAGGCTTTCATCCCCGTATTAACCGATTACAAGGAAAACCGGACCCGCGAGGAAGTCAGGGCGCTAATCGGTAAATCAGCGGGTTCCCTGGGGGTGATTCTTGCCATCCTCACGCTAGCGGGCGTTCTTGGTGCGGCGGCGGTTATTGGCCTGTTTGCGCCGGGTTTTGTCTATCACGGCGATTCAGGCAAGTTTGATCTGGCGGTCGACATGTTACGCCTCACGTTCCCCTATCTTTTCCTGATCTCCATGACCGCGCTGTCGGGTGCCGTGCTAAACACCTACGACAAGTTTGCTGTGCCGTCATTTACGCCGGTCCTGCTAAACGTTTCCCTGATTGCCTGCGCCGTCCTGCTGCGGCCCTACCTCGATGTTCCGGTGATGGCCCTGGCCTGGGGTGTACTGATCGCGGGCGTTGCGCAACTTACCTTCCAGCTGCCCTTCCTGGCCAGAGAGAACCTGTTGCCGTTGCCATCGGTTGATTTCAAAGATCCGGGCGTAAAAAGAATTGGCTGGTTGATGTTACCGGCCATTTTTGGGGCATCCGTTGGCCAGATCAATTTACTGGTGGATACATTGCTGGCTTCTTTTCTCGAAACCGGGAGCCTGTCGTGGCTTTACTATTCGGACCGTTTACTGGAGCTGCCACTGGCGTTATTCGGCATCACCATTGCGACGGTGATTTTGCCGAGTCTGTCACGTGAACATACCACCCAGTCAGGTGAAGCCTTTTCCGGAACGCTGAACTGGGCGCTCAGACTGGTACTGGTCTTCGGCGTGCCGGCGACGGTAGCGCTTGTTTACCTGGCAGAGCCACTGATCGCCGCCCTGTTCTACCAGGGAGAACTAACGGTCCGTGACGTTACCATGTC
>JABBBA010000018.1:0-1304 GCA_018607685.1 K189A clade bacterium
CAACAAATGGGAACTCACGCCCAGGGGAACCAGAAGCCTGGGCCAGAAAGCACTGGTAGAGATTTATTCGAAACTGAAGAAACAGAATCTGGGGAATCACGCAACGCCGGAGGAAGGCAGATTCGGGGAACGACTGGAAGAATCAAAGCCTTACGAATTCGGCGACCCGTTCCATCTACATATGTCTCGAACCATCCGAAACGCCCTTGATCGCGAAGGCCCCGGTTCACCGGTAAAACTCAAGATGGACGACTTTGAGATATACCGAAGCGAGCTGATCACCCAGACCGCCACCGTCCTAATGGTGGACTTATCCTGGTCAATGGCGCTTCGAGGATCATTTCAGTCCGCCAAAAAAGTAGCCATGGCCCTGCATAATCTCATTACCTCTGCCTATCCGAAGGACAGCTTGTATGTCCTTGGTTTTTCCGCCTACGCCAAGGAAATTAAAGCCCATGACCTACCCTACCTGCAGTATGACGACTATCTGCTTGGTACAAACATGCAGCATGGGCTGATTCTTGCGGAGAAACTTCTGGCCAAACACCAGCAAGGAACCAAGCAGGTGATCATGATTACAGACGGAGAGCCAACGGCGCACCTTGAGAACGGCCGGCCGGTGTTTGCCTATCCTCCGACACCAACCACCATAGCCAAGACACTTCGCGCGGTTCGAAGCTGCACAACAAAAAATATTACGATCAACACGTTCATGCTCGACCAGAGTTCTTATCTTAAGTCGTTTGTTGAACAAATGACCAAGATTAACGGTGGCAGAATCTTCTACGCGGAACCCCAAAACCTGGGCGAATACATTCTGGTGGATTACGTGCAGAACAAGAAAAAGAAATTGACCCGCCGTTAACCTCGATTAAAACGGTACGGTTGATTCGAAACTGACAAGCTCACTGGTTTCAGGATGATCAAACTGAATTTTACTCGCATGCAGACTAAGCCTGTCTCTGGCCTTGAAAGCTTCTTCGTGCGCATAAAGATCGCAGCCCAGAATCGGATGGCCGATCGCAGCCAGATGTATTCGAAGCTGGTGACTCCTGCCCGTAACCGGCATCAGCCTGACCCGACTATATCCCTTCTCTGAATCAATGACCTGATAGCGCGTCAGCGAAGGTTTACCAGATTCCAAGTCAATGACTTGCAACGGACGGTTATCGGGGTCCGCTCTAATCGGCAAATCAATCTCGCCTTCTTCATGCTCCAACTCGCCGTGAACCAGCGCGATGTACTCCTTTTTTATGGTTCTTTCCCTGAACTGTCGATTCAGGTCACTGGTGGCTTCCTTGGAC
>JABBBA010000018.1:1314-5734 GCA_018607685.1 K189A clade bacterium
TCCTTGGACAGGGCAAGCATCATCAACCCGGAGGTATCCAAATCCAACCTATGGACAGTACGTACGTCAGGATATTCAAAAAGCATCCTGTTGAGGACACAGTCCTTGACGATCCGACCAGGTACACTCAGCAGCCCGGAAGGCTTAACGACAACCAGTAGATGTTCGTCCGTAAACACCACCTGGACCGGCTCAAAGCAGGGTTCCGGAATATGAAAGGTGTAATTGGTTTTTTCAGGTGGCGTCATTGTCGTATAGTGCCCGATTGACACCGAAATTTCCCAGAGAATCCATGACTTCAAACGATGATGATCTACTCGCTGGCATAACAGCATTAACGCCGAGTCTGCTGACGACCATGGAGGCCTTTGAACAGGTGCAGCGAAACATGCACCCCTCGCGCCTCGACGGGCTGGCGGAATTCATCGGACCTTTCGCTGCAGAATTACGCGATGCCCATGAGCCTTTCCAGACGCTGAACTTTCCGGAACATATCGCAAAATTTGGGCAGCACCTTAACGAAGCGACGACCTATAGCCTGCGCGCGTGCGATGGAATTATAAACTCAGGTGGCGATACGATGGCCGCGATGAAGGCCATGCGCGCGCAGTCCAGGGCCCAGGAAATACTTTATCCAACGGCAAACATCCTGAGACCGATCAGCCAATACTTTTTGGAACTTCCGCGCCGAGAAGATAATGGCCTACTGGAGAAACTGACTGTGGACCGACCAGGTGAAAAAGTCGGGATTCTAAATGCGGAAAACGAACGGGATAGGCGCGGCGGTTTCAGTTTGTATATACCTGAATATCTGGACAGTTCGCAACCTGCACCGCTGGTCATCGCACTTCATGGGGGCACAGGTCACGGGCGGGACTTTATGTGGGCCTGGCTACGCGAAGCCCGTACGCGCGGCTTTATGTTGCTTGCCCCGACGTCACAGCAGGATACCTGGTCGCTGATGGAGGAGGATATCGACCTGCCTTTTTTGCTACGCATGGTTGAGTTTGTTGCCAAAGACTTCGCCCTTGATCGACAACATATTCTGCTGACGGGTATGTCCGACGGAGGAACTTATACGTTGCTTGCAGGATTACAGGAGGACAGTCCGTTTACGCATTTGGCACCTTTTTCAGGCGTGCTGCATCCAGAGATTTCGATGAACGGTAATATCAAGTACGCCAGGGACAGGAATATCTATCTGGTCCACGGTACCCATGACTGGATGTTTCCCATCGAAACCGCCTATATGGCAGAGGCTGAGCTTGAAGCCGCCGGAGCAAACCTTACGTTCAGGCCGATAGAGGATCTGTCCCACACTTACGCAAGAACTGAGAACCCCGCTGTACTGGACTGGTTTCTAGGCTGAGTCCAGAAACTCTCGCGTGATTGTCAGGAACTCTTCCAGCTGGTCATGGTGTAACCAATGGCCAGCGTCATTAATCTGGACATGTTTCGCATTCTGGAAATAAGGCAGTGGATCCTCGCGGCCCTCTTCTGCAAACCATGACTCCGATCCGCTCACCAGGAGTACCGGCTTGTCTATGCGGGACCAGAGTTCTCGAGACTGCTCACGATTGATGCCGAACGGGTTCATCACGTGGGTGTAGTTATCAAATTTCCAGCTGTAAGAACCATCTTCATTCTGGTTACTACCATGAATGGTCAGGTGGCGCGCCTGGTCTTCACGCAGGTGGCTATTGGCTTCATGCATTCTTGTGTACGCGTCTTCCAATGTATCGTAACGCTTGGGTTGACGACCCGAGGCCTTCCTTGTGTGGTCTATCCACTCGCGCATCCGCTCGTGCACCGGGCGCTGCTCCAACTCCGCGGGCGGTCCACCGGTTCCTTCAATCACAACCATTTTCTTAACATTTTCTGGATAAATGCCCGCATACCTGAGTGCCACACTGCCGCCCAGTGAATGAGCAATGATGGTTACCGGTGCCAACTCCTGTTGATGAATCAGTTGCGCAAGGTCGTAGACGTACTCACTGTGGCTGTAGGCAGCCCCATAGACCCAGGCTGAATCCCCGTGACCCCTGAAATCGGGTGCAATGATGTGATAGTCATTCCTGAGAGCCTGGGCCACCCAGTCCCAGTTATGACAGTGATCGCGGTTTCCGTGGACCAGTAGCAGGGGCGGTGCTCCGGCATTCCCCCAATCCAGGTAGTGCAATCTCATACGCTGCGAAAAGTAAGTATGAGACGTCGGGCTGGCTTTGCCGCTCTCTGTATCCATGGGGATTTCCTCTGCACTATTCGCTAAAACTATCGATTACGTATTATAGCATCGCGCCCCGTTTGCGTAGCTACCAATCGTGATAACATCAGGAATCCGGTGACTTACAAGAAATGGAATGTCTGTAACAGCACGACAGGTAGTCGAAGCGCTGAAGAGTCGGTACGTCGATACGGATCCAGCTTCCCCGAACGTCACCACCAGTGACCTCGCGGATTATTTTCGGGCTATGCCCGACGATCTGGTACCCGTAGATCACTCGCTTCTTGAGGTTGTCGCCAACAACAAAAGCGACTGGGTTATCTCTGGCAGCGACATTGCTATTTTGCACTCGGTTCGCGATTGCATGTCCATGATTTTCAACCTGATAGACCTGGACGATGAGATCTCAGACAGGCTAAGACTGGTTACCCCGATCATCTCAGCAGAACTACTGGAAAATCCCTCCGCTCCTTTGGACGATGACAAATTCAGCATATTCACCATCCTCGATATGCTGATTGACGCAACCATAGGCTGGGCATCAGACCAGGGCAGAACCGGAGAAAAACTGCTCGCGGAGTTCAACACTGTCATCGATGCCCTGCATAGTGGCACTCCGGATTTCCAGGCACTTGAGACTAACCTGAAGTCTTTCCTGGATAAGGAACAAAGCCGGATCGTGAAATTGGAAGAGCGCCTGGCAGCATCTGAAACCGGAAAACTCAGATCCCAGAAAGGCAGAACAATCGCTGCCCAGATGATCAACGAATCAATCGAGAATAAAAAACTAACGAGAAGTATTGAGAAGTTCCTGAAAGGTCCGTGGTACGAGTCAATGCAACTACTTGCAATCACCAAAGGCATTAATGGGGATGACTGGGTGCGCGCATCGAAGCTCACGGAAACAATCGTGTGGACCTACCAGCCCATCGACGAAGCAGATCAGGCAAAGGCGAACACAACCAGGCAACGGCTCTATAGAATCATCGAACATCTACCTTCTGAAATTCGCGACCTCCTGCTGGCACTTGAACACAGCGGTGACGAAACCGAATCAGCTATGGACGCCATAGACGAAGACCATGTCGCCATCGTCTCTGGCCAGGAACTTGAATACATCGACGTGGAGCCATTGGAGGTTGACGGTAATGTCCTTATCGAACGAACCTCGGTCAGCAGAATTCTATTGCGCAAAGTGACCAATCTTGAACCCGGCCATTGGTTCACCTTTGATGAAGGCGAGAAAAGCTCTCGAATCAAACTCGTGCTAAAACTCGAAGATGTTAAGCAACTGCTGTTTACCAATCGAAACGGCATGAAAGCCCTGGAGAAAAGTTTCGACGAAATGGCTTACCTGATGTCATCCAGCGTTGTTAAGACCCTGAATCACTCCGCAGTATTCTCTTCAACCTTTTCTGCGGTGTACCAGGGTCTGATCGACAAGCACCAGAAGAAACTCAAGCAAGCGGAAGAAGCTGACGTCGAGCAGGCCGAACAGGAGGCAAAAAAGGAACGAGCTATCCAGAACGCGAAAGCACTTGCCAGGGAAGAAGAGGAAGAAAAACAACGACAAGCCGAAATGGAAAAGGAAGACCGGCTGACCCAGGCGAAACAGGAAGCCGCTAAATCAGAGAACCAGGGGAAAGTAGAAGAACTGGCAAAGGTAGTCGCGTCGCTTAATGTCGGCGCATGGTTGAAGTTACCCGCAGCTGATGGTCAATTGGAAGAATGTAAACTGGCGGTTCGAGTTGGGGAAAAGTTGATATTTGTCAGTCGAACGGGCGTCAAAATAGGAGATTATTCCAGCGAACAGCTCATTGCCATCCTGGTTGCTGGCCAGGGAGAAATACAGGATGCCGGTGTCGAGTTCGAAGACACGCTGGCACAAGTCGTGAGTAAACTGAGACAGGACAGGAACAAAAGCTATGACGACCTCACAGGATCCTAGCGCCAGAGTTCAAACCAGGCTTGAGCTCGAAGAAACAATCTTCATCGAGGTAATTGCTTCTGACAGTACTTCTGCTGGCAGCGTTATCATGTGTAACTCTCTCGACCTTTCAGCGAACGGGCTGCAGGTCATCATGGATGAAGAGATCTCAATCAATTCAATCCTTCGAATTTGTATCGACCTCAAAGACGCCGATCCGATTTTCCTTGTTGGCGAAGTCAAATGGAAAAGGCCGGACGCGGAAGCCG
>JABBBA010000399.1 GCA_018607685.1 K189A clade bacterium
CTCTTTTTCCGTCATCTCGGCCGGATCAAGTGTCTCGTCCGTAAGATAGTGCGAAGGCGTAAAACCATCATCTTCATCAGAATCCAGCTCGAAGGCTTCATCATGGGCTGAAAGTCTTGTTTCCATCTGGCGCACGTCTTCCGGCGCAACACCAAGCTGCTCTGCAACGTCACGCACTTCGGTGTCGTTCATCCAACCGAGGCGCTTCTTGGCACTCCTTAGATTGAAGAACAATTTTCTCTGGGGCTTTGTCGTCGCTATTTTGACGATCCTCCAGTTCTTCAAGATAAACTCGTGAATCTCAGCCTTGATCCAGTGGACCGCAAAGGAAACCAGCCGAACACCAAACTCAGGGTTAAAACGACGCACGGCCTTCATCAACCCCACGTTTCCTTCCTGAATCAAGTCTGCTTCTGACAAGCCGTAACCGGAATAACCCTTTGCCACATATACCACAAAACGTAAGTGAGCCATCACTAACTGCCTGGCGGAGTCCAGATCGCCATCACCAAACAATTGCTCTCCCAACTCTCGCTCTCGTTCCGCCGACAGCACCGGGATGCCATTTACAGCCTGCACGTAAGCTTCCAGGCTGGCGCCCGGAGATAGTACTGGCATTGGTGTGAGTTCTTTGGACATAGTTTTAATATCAGTTTTAATATCAGTTTTGATAACAGTGTTTAGGTGACGAATTCTAAATAACGGTCATTCCAGAAAACCGCAATATCGCCGCTTCGGCAATGACTGACGTTTTAGGGGGGCGAATTCTAGCACTCCGGTTTCCAGACTGCTAATCCCGTCTTGCGCGCTTAACCAACCTATGCAGGCTCAATATCCGCCAGATGCCTCGATACGGCGAGTACAGACCCGATGACACCAAGAGTCGAACCGGCGACCAGCAGCAGCAGGTTACCTAGAAAACCCGGACCCTGAAGTGCGAAATCATCCCGGTAGCTCTGGGCCAACATCTCAACAGGGGTTGCCAGAAAAAAGAGACTCGCCTGTAACAGGAAAAATGCTATGACCGCGCCGCCCAATCCATACCAAAAACCCAGATAAAGAAAGGGACGCCGCACAAATGCATCTGTGCCTCCGACAAGTTTGACTACCTCAATCTCCTGGCGCCGATTCTCAATCGCAAGCCGGATCGTGTTGCCCATAACCAACATGGCACCCAGCCCAAGTACTGCCGCCAGAGCCGTCACCAGCCTTTCGGCAAATACCAACAGGGCGAACAGCCGTTCAAGCCACTCCAGGTCGACCGAGACATTTCCTACGAGCAAGTTTGCCTCCCAGGCAGCAACCAGCTTACCGAGTTCAATTGGATCAGAATTCGCCGGGACGACCTCAATAACATGAGGCAGCGGATTCCGATCAAGTGTGGACAAAACATCACCAAAACCCGACCTCCGCTGGAATTCCTGTAGTGCGCTTGTCGATGACACAAACACGGTTTCATCTATATCAACGCGCTGTTCGATTTCCCGCGCGAACGCCTGCCCGACTTCAAGGGTGACCTCCTGAGTCAGGTAGAGCGTAACCCTTGGCTTGCCACCCCAATCTCCACTGACAGAAGAAACATTCTGCAGCACCACATACAGAATCAAAGGTAGTCCAAGTGCAATGCCAATAACCAACCAGGTCATCAAACTCGTTAAAGGATTTTCAAGAAGTTCCACTAAAGTCGAACGACAGACCCGCTGATGATGGGACAGCCCCGCAACCAGAAGGTCCTTACGACCTGTTATAGCAACCGTTGCACCCGCTGCGGACTTCATGCGACGGTTCTACTAACGAGTTGGCCCTGTCGCAGAATCAGTTCTCGTTTTGCCATTCGCTGAACCAGATCCAGGTCATGGGTTGCAATCAGCACACTGACACCCACCTGATTGAACTGACTGAACAGATCCATAATTTCCTGAGATAACTCCGGATCCAGGTTTCCCGTTGGCTCATCGGCCAACAGCAATGGCGGCTTGTTAACGACTGCGCGGGCTATACCGACCCTTTGTTGTTCACCACCCGACAATGCGACCGGGTACTTTTTCTCTTTATCCGACAACCCAACCTTGGAGAGAGCAGCGCGTACTCGCCTGCCAACTTCTTTTGGAGAAAAACCGGCGATTGTCAGTGGGAGTGCAACATTGTCATAAACGGTTCGGTCAAATAGAAGTTGATGGTTCTGGAAGACAACGCCGACATTTCGACGCACGGCTGGTACCTGGCGCCGGGATACCCGGTTAAGGTTAGTACCATTAACAATTACCTGACCCTGACTCGCTCTCTCCATCAGGATAATCAGCTTCATCAATGTGCTTTTACCGGCACCGGAGTGACCCGTGAGGAATGACATCTCCCCATCAGCCAGCTCAAAGCTAACCCTTGATAGCGCTTCCAAGCCACCGTCGTATCTCTTGCTGACTTCATCGAAACGTATCATCGCTACTCAAACTCTATAATTGCTCAAACTTTATTTTTAGCCGCTATTATTCAAAGAGGGCTGTGACAAACTCTTCGGCGGAAAAGGGACGCAGATCGTCGATTTTCTCCCCCACACAGACGTACCGAATTGGGATTTTTAACTGCTGCGCCAGCGCAAAAATCACTCCGCCCTTTGCTGTGCCATCAAGTTTGGTCAGAACAAGGCCAGACACATTAACAGCGTCCTGAAATTCCCGGGCCTGAGACAATGCATTCTGGCCTGTACCTGCATCCAGCACCAGTATCACTTCATGGGGCGCACTTGGATCGATTTTTTGAAGTACCCGTGTGATTTTTGTGAGCTCATCCATCAGATTCTTCTTGTTCTGCAATCGACCGGCAGTATCCGCAATCAACACATCAATATTTCTTGCGTGTGCGGCGGCGACGGCATCAAAAACAACCGACGCACTATCTGCACCGGTATCCTGAGAAATCACAGGGACGTCATTGCGCTCCCCCCAAACCCGGAGCTGATCAACCGCCGCCGCTCGAAAGGTATCACCCGCGGCCAACATGACTGACTTACCTTCAGCCTGAAACAATTTCGCCAACTTACCAATCGTTGTCGTCTTACCCACCCCATTCACACCCACCATCAGAATGACAAAAGGTTGGTTGGAATCTGTTTCGAGGGGTACTTCAACAGGTCTTAGCAGGTCTGCCAGAGTTTCCTGGAGGTGGCGATACACCGCAGCGGCATCTGTTAACTCTTTGCGGCCCACCTTCTTTGTCAGGTCACCGATTATCTCCTGCGTCGCAGCCACGCCGACATCCGAGGTCAGGAGAATGGTCTCCAGCTCTTCCAGCATGTCTTCGTCCAGAGCCTTTTCACCCAGGAACACACTTTGAATTCCTTCAGACAATTTGCTGCGGGTTTTCCCCAGGCCCGATTTGAGGCGCTTGAAAAAACCAACCTTGTCTTCACTCGTTTCATCTGCAACATTAGCTGGCATAGTCTTCATAAATCCTTAGATGTTGTATTCCATGACCCAGGTCTATGAAGACTGTCCGCAGGGCGGAGTAATTTCATGAAACATCAAGATCGCACACTTCGAATTATCGGCGGAAATTGGCGCGGTCGCAAAATTACCTTTCCTGAGCATGATGGCATCCGACCAACGGGTGACCGCGTCAGGGAAACGCTCTTCAACTGGTTGATGCATGATATCAGGGGATCGGACTGTCTGGACCTTTTTGCGGGAAGTGGTGTGTTATCAATCGAAGCACTGTCTCGAGGCGCAAACCATGTCACCCTGATAGAAAATAACGATTCTGCTTCCGCAGGTATCTCGCAAAATCTATCGCTGCTCGATGCGGACCCGAATACGTTCAATAACATCCGCACCGACGCAATCGACTGGCTGGGCCGGTGCGACACTGGTTTTGATCTGGTGTTCATTGACCCACCTTTCGCATCAGACCTGCTACCGGCAGTTCTAAATCACCTGGCAAACAGGCAGATTGCTCGAAAGTTTATCTATGTGGAGACACCAGAAAAGCTGGAAACCAGTGATCTTCCGGATCAATGGAGTTTATACCGACAGAAACGCACGGGATCAGTCCACTACAGTCTTTGTATTACCGGTTGATATCCGCGTAAGCCCATCTGTATGATGGCGCCTTCGCCAAATACCGATAGGCTGACATGACCACAGTTCTTTACCCTGGCACATTCAACCCAATTCACAACGGTCACGCAGACCTCGTTGAGCGGGCATCAGTTTTATTCGATAACGTGGTACTCGGCATAGCCACCAGTCCACACAAGTCTCCCAGTGAACTAACGGTTAGGGTGGAGCTCGCTCGAGAAGTGCTATCTCACATAAAGAATGTAGAGGTCGTTGGCTTCAACACGCTGACCGTGGATTTTGCCAACGAAATCGGTGCATCGGTAATACTTAAAGGTATTCGAACTGTCACTGACTTCGACTATGAGTTTCAGATGCTCAATATGAACAGGGCATTGCAACCGGATATAGAAACCGTGTTTCTTGCCCCGTCAGAGGCAAACTCCTATATCTCATCATCTCTGGTACGCCAGATTGCGGCATACGGTGGAGATATTACGCAATTCGTTCATCCCTCCGTCGCCACGGCACTAAAGAATAACGAGATCGGTTAGCGCTGGCACTTAGCGCAGAACACTGTCGTTCGGTTACCCAGCCTGACTTCCTGGAGCTTAACCCCGCAGTTCAGACAGGGTTCGTTGCCACGTCCATAGACCAACAAGCTTTGCTTGAAGTAACCCGGCGAGCCATCCTCCCTGACAAAGTCTCTTAAAGTAGTGCCTCCGCTGGCTATTGCGCTGGCCAGTACTTCCTTTATCTCCTGACTGAGCCCTGCGTACCTTTGTCGCGAAACTCGTCCCGCCAGTCGATCGGGCCTGATTCCGGCCCTGTGCAGAGCCTCGTTGGCGTATATGTTCCCAACGCCTACGACCACTTTGCTGTTCATGACAAACAGTTTGATCGCTACTTTACGACGTCTTGAAAGTTCATAGAGATAGTTGCCATCGAAATCATCCGACAGGGGTTCCGGGCCAAGACTATCGAGCAATTCGTGGGTACTGCCCTCGGGAATCCAGAAGATCGAGCCAAAACGCCTGGGGTCGTGATAGCGCAGCACTGTGCCGTCTTCGAATATGATATCGACATGATCATGCTTTCTAAGGACACTTGCAGCATCAGTAATTCGCAAACTGCCTGACATTCCCAGGTGAATCATCATTCGCCCTGTGTTTGTGCTGAACAGTAGATACTTGGCTCGGCGAGTGACCCCGGTAACCCTGTTTCCCGTCATTACCTGGGAGAGCTCGGGGGATACAGGCCATCTCAGGCTCGGCTGGCGGACGGCGACAGATTTGATCGCCTTACCTTTGATATGGGGCTCAATACCCCGACGGGTTGTTTCGACCTCTGGAAGCTCAGGCACAGGATCTGCCTAAAGTCATGAGGTCAGCAAAGAGGGGAAGAAAGCAAGGGAAGCAGGAAACGCTCGCAGCTGCGAGCGTCGTAATTACTTGATCTTGGATTCTTTGTAGATAACGTGCTTTCGAACAACGGGATCAAATTTTTTGATCTCCATTTTGTCAGGCATCGTTCGCTTGTTCTTGTCGGTCGTGTAGTAATGACCGGTACCTGCAGAAGAAACCAACTTAATTTTTTCTCTCATGACTAGACCTTTTGTCCCTTGGCTCGAATATCGCCTACCACCTGATCGATACCCAGCTTGTCGATAATACGCATACCC
>JABBBA010000054.1:0-358 GCA_018607685.1 K189A clade bacterium
ATTATTAGCTGCTCTAAAAGCAGGAGTCTTTGCTCGTTTATCGGTTGAACACGGCGATGGAAAACCGAGGCGAATAGTCCCTTTTTTGACCCAAAATGGTAGTTGGTGGCCGCCAGATTGACCTCAGCTAAAGAGGCGATTGCCCGCAGGGAAGTGGCGGCGTAGCCATGCTCTATGAACAGGCGTTCGGCGGCATCCAGGATTTTTTCCTGGGTATCTGGTGCAGATTCATTCATTGCTTGGTCAGCCATAAGCTAAATCAAACGTTCGTTTGAAAGCGCCAATGTAAACATTGCTAACATTCAATGCAAGTTTTATGTGAGCAGGTTTCAGGTTGTTGTGCTGTCAGTTTGGCAGG
>JABBBA010000054.1:368-5711 GCA_018607685.1 K189A clade bacterium
GCATAGAGGGCTGGAGCGATTGTCTTTTCCTGATATGGTGTGGTTTTTTTGCCGAACCGGAGTGATGGATGGGTAACAAGCAATTGGTCCTGGTGTTAACCGAACCAACCGAGGGTAAAGAGGGTGAGTTCAATCGGTATTATGAAGACATGCACCTTGATGAAGTTCTGGAAACAACCGGATGGAAGACCGCGCAGCGGTATAAGCTGGTTGAGCAGGCGGGTCAGGAATGCCCCCTACCTTACCTTGCTGTCTACGAAGCGGATTCCGCTGAGGGGAAGTCCGCGATTGCCTTGATGAATGAGACCCGATCCCAGCGCCAGCAAAGTGATGCGTTAAACAGACGAACCTCCGGCGCCTGGATATTCGAAGCCATTGGCCCGGAACACAAAAAGGAGCGTTAGGGGACGTCTGATTAAAGTCGGAATGCTGCATCACTATTGCCGCGATTGCTGCGTTAAACTCATGCTCTAAAGATCGCGAAATTAAAGCCTTTGGCAATTTTCTGCGTTTACCCTCACGAAAATAACTAATTAATTAGAGGTTCCCTGAATGTCCAATATGAAAAATGGCCGGTGGCTGGTGAAGTCCTACCCTGAAGATGAAGTGACGGTGGAAAATTTCGAACTTGTCTATGAAGAGGTCCCGGAACCCGGTGAGGGTGAAGTTCTCGTCCAGACGACGTCCCTGGTCATGGCTCCACCACTTCGGATGGCGATTGGAACGGGTGGCATCACGGGAAACCGGGTGAAGCTTGGGGCGCTTATGAGAGGCTCAGGGCAGGGTGTTGTGGTGAAGTCCCGACACCCGGATTTTGCCGATGGCGATATCGTGTCCGGTGCTATGGGCTGGCAGGAGTATGCGGTGACCGATGGGGTGCAACCCTTCCCCCTCGAAAAAATATCCTCCAGGGCCGGGCAACCGATTACCGCTAACCTGCATGTTATGGGTTCCAGTGGCG
Source organism: K189A clade bacterium (assembly GCA_018607685.1). Classification (GTDB taxonomy): domain Bacteria; phylum Pseudomonadota; class Gammaproteobacteria; order Pseudomonadales; family Azotimanducaceae; genus UBA9659. The sequence continues at coordinate 1,330 of JABBBA010000054.1, forward strand.
CAACCGCTTATGTCGGCCTGTATGACATCGCAAAACCGAAAGTAGGTGATGTTCTGTTGGTCTCTGCTGCTGCCGGGAGCGTGGGCGCACTGGTGTCCCAACTGGGCAAGATATCAGGTTGTCGTGTTGTGGGAATCGCCGGGAACGAAAAAAAGTGCAGCTGGCTAAAAGATGACCTTGGCCTGGACGAGGTGATCAACTATAAAACCGAGAATGTGGCGGAACGACTTCGGGAGGTTTGTCCAAACGGCGTCGATATTTATTTTGACAATGTCGGCGGTGAGATTCTTGATACTGCACTGGGGCAGATCGCCCATGGTGCGAGAATTGTGTTGTGTGGCGCCACATCCCAATATGAGGGTGACGCAAACTGGCACGGACCGAGTAACTACTTCAACCTGGTCTATAAAGAAGCAACCATGCAGGGTTTCTACATTTTCAGCTATGCGCATCGATTTAAGGAAGCCCATCGACGACTGGGTGAGTTGATCACCAGCGGTGAATTGGTTTACAACGAAGATGTTCTGGAAGGCGTTGAACAGTTGCCCGGTGGCCTTATGAGAGTGTTGTCCGGTGAAAACTTCGGCACCCAGTTAGTCAGGCTATCCTAGGCCAACAGAGCTGGCGCCAGCGCATCATGTGATCCTGGCGCGAACTCAGTTAACTGCACGCGACTAATGCCCAGGTCGTTTAGTGATGCCAGGGCGGAAGCCACATCGCCGGGATGACCCATGAAGTTCCCCAGGAAACCGTTGCCCATCATGGTCTTCATGCCAGTAACTGCCTCGTTATCACCGGCCGCCGTCAGGATGAAAATACCGATGGGAATATCGTCACTGACCTTGCGGACACGCTCAATGCTTCGCTTCACCTCGTCTTCTGTGACCGTTGCCATGACCTCGAGATCGATAGCGCCGCCCCTGGTAGAGCGGGCACTTGCCTTGACCTCTATTCGATCAACCAGGGGCGTTATTTCTCGAATGCCCCTTGGCCCTCCTGCTGAGCCGATGAGAGCTGGTGGGTTATCCAGTCTCGGGCCAACAAAGTTGTCTCCTGAAACATCGATCTGGTAGTAGTCACCGGAAAACTGGCATTGATTGGTTTTGATAATTTGCCCCGCGATGTTCATTGCTTCTATGTACATACCTATCCGTTCCGGCGGCTCGGGGTAGCGCATACCAATGGCGGTCATCTCTGCTTCCGCCCAACCGGCGCCGAGTCCGGCTTCAAACCTACCCTGGGCTGCCTGTTGTACAGACAGCGCACCCTGGGCGAACTCAACCGGAGATCTGAAAAGGTTGTTGCAGAAAGAGCTGGTGATCTTGATCTGGCTCGTATTGCAGGCCATCTGGGTTGCTGCGACAAATACGTGGGGATACAGGTGGTCTGATACCCAGAAATGATCCGACGCGCAGACGCCGTGCCAGCCCGCATCCTCCATCTCCTTTGCCCAGATGCCAGGTTCGTTGAATCGGCTGCCGGGCATGTTGACGAAATATTCCAAGTAAGACTCCTGATTTGCCCCATTGGGGTAGTTGAAGGATGATGTCACAACTTTCCGTAACGAAACAGTTTCTATGTTGGTTCCAACTATCGACCTTGAAGCAGCAGAAAAAGATGTCTCCGTCCTTGCGCCGCTGGATGCTGCCTGCAGGGACCACGGCTTTTTCCTGTTGCGTAACCATGGGATGGATGAGGCCATTGAGCAGATGTGGAGCGCCGCCTCACATTTTTTCACCCAGCCATCGGAGATCAAACGCAAAGTCCTGCGAACTGAAAGTACTCCGCTTGGGTATTACGATCGGGAACTGACCAAACGTAAGCGCGACCTGAAGGAAGTTTTTGACTATATGCAGTCGCGTGTTGACGGGTCAGACCGAAATCAATGGCCTGTCGACCAACCGGAATTTTGTGATGCGATGAACCGGTTTTTTACCGAGGCGAGTTCTGTGGCTGAGCGAACTCTTAGTCTTGTCTATCGCGCGCTGGCGGGTGATGGAATCAGTGGCCTGTCGATGCCGGAGGGTGAACCCAGAACCAGCACGGTGCGGCTTAACTATTATCCGGTTGCAGACCCGCTGTCAGATGAAGAGCAGTCAGAAGTCGCGGAGCTTGGAGACATGGCGCTTCACCATCACACGGACCCGGGTGTATTGACGTTGCTGTTGCAGGACATGACCGGTGGGTTGCAAACGCTCTCCAGGAGCGATGGCTGGATTGATGTGACGCCTGAGGAGGGGACCATCGTGGTTAACCTTGGCGATTCGCTCCAGGTCTGGAGTAATGATAACTATCGGGCAGCGGTTCATCGGGTAGTGCCGATGGCATCACTTAAAAATGGCAGCGGCGGTCGGTTCAGTACACCGTATTTTTATAACCCTAAAAGTAATGCGGTACTTGAACCATTGAGTGAATTGTCAGGTGATGCACCCTTGTATCGTAGTTTTACCTGGCGTGAGTACATCAAAGGAAGGGTAGACGATAACTACACGGATCTGGGTGAAGAGGATATTCAGATCGAGCAGTATCGGGTCTAAGGGCTCTTAACACGTGATGCCGGCCGAGCCCCGTCATCTAGACAGAGCATTGTCATCTCGACCGAAGCGGAGAGATCTCGTTCTTCGCGAGCAGGAGATTTCTCCGTTCCGTCACCTGCGGTGACTGCAGTCGAAAAGACGAGGGGTTCATTGTCATCTCGACCGAAGTGGAGAGATCTCGTTCTTCGCGAGCAGGGGATTTCTCCGTTCCGTCACCTGCGGTGACTGCAGTCGAAATGACGTGGGGCTAATTGTCGATTTCTTCTTTACTGGTGCGAAAGATAAATCTCCAACAACTCCGCAGTCACCGCAGGCTCGAACATCTCCAGCAGTTCCGGTGAGGATTTGTCGTATCCCAGGGCTTCCCGGCAGATAAGATGCAGGTCATCACGGCCACACAGCGCCTGATCAAGAATGTCCTTGCCTGGAAATATCATGGCGCCTCTGAGTCGCTTCACAATCGCTGATACTTTGTCTTTTGGCACATCACTCACTTCCTCAATATCCCAGTCCGGAGAGTCGAGCCTGGATCTTTCCTGAAGCTGAATCGCGGCGCGATAACCCTTACCAAGTACTTCGAGGTTTCGACTGGAGGCCGCCATCACCGGTAAACCGACCAGGTTCATCACCGCAAAAGGTCCAAGACCAATACCCAGGCGGTTCTGGACAACGTGGTCAACTTCACCCGGGGATGCGATGTCCAGGCAGCGTGAGGCTTCGTTAATGTACGGCAGTGACTGGCGGTTCAGGATAAAACAGGGCGTGTCTTTGCATTTCACCGCCGACTTTTCTGCGGTCTTCATCCACTTCAGGATAGCGTCCGTGTAGCGTGTCTCCGTGTGATCGCCGGGGATAATCTCGACGATCGGGTTCATGTCAGCCGGGTTGTTGTAGTGCACCCCTATAAATCTGTTGGGGTTGGTGACAGTTTTCTCCAGGTCTCCTATGAGCAGTGAGCTGGTATTCGATGCGATCAGGCATTCTGCTGAGACCGCTGAAGAGATCTCACTAAGTACCTGTTGTTTTACCTCGAGGTCTTCGAAAACAGCCTCGATGGCGTAATCGACGGTGTTAATGGCTGTCATGTCTGATGTGTATTGAAGGTTCTGGTTTTCATTGGCCAGCGCGGCACGCGCCAGCTGCTCCTCGCTGTTATCAACCAGCGTTACTTGTATCCCATGGCTTGCCATGTGCCGGGCGATGCCTGAACCCATCAGGCCTGCACCGACGACTGCTGCGCTGTTGATGATCATACCTACCATCCCGGTTTTATTGAGAGACCGCAATCCACGGTCAGGACAGTTCCGGATATAGACGAAGACCATGAGCTAGCAAGAAACACGCAGGTGCTCGCTATGTCGTTCGGGTCTACCAGTCTGCCGAGTGGCGCCGCTTCTTTCCAGGCCGCAACACCTTCTGGCCAGCCTTCCTCGATGCCGTCACGATTGATCAAGCCTGGGGCAATAGCGTTAACGCGAACGCCGATTGGTCCGAACTCCAGAGCAGATGCTTTGGTGAGCATCTCCAGTGCAGCCTTTGATGTTGAGTAATGGCTGTGTCCCGGTGCCGGGCGCGAGCCTTCGATGGATGAAATATTGATGATGGAGCCGCGCCCCTTGTTCGCCAGTTCCTGTTGAGCTGCGAACAATTGGGTCAGTACCATGGGTGCATCGACATTTGTCGTCATGGTATTTGACCAGAGGTCGCCGGAAATGTCCGGCAGGTCAGAAACGTTTTGGGACTCAGTGGCCGCGCAGTTAACCAGTACGTCGAGTGGTCCAAGGGCTTCGGTGGCCTTATTGAACAACCGGCTTACGTCATCAAGGTCACCGAGGTTTGCCTGGA
>JABBBA010000100.1 GCA_018607685.1 K189A clade bacterium
ATTCTAAATGGCAGGAGACGACCGACGAGGTCATCAGTGTCTTCAAGGCGCTGGCCAGGCAGGGCTTCACGGCCGACGACATCGTCCTTTATGGTGACTCCGCAGGCGGTGGCCTCGCGGCGGCTGCCACGCTCAAAATGCGCGACCTCGGTATGGAGATGCCCGCGGCGCTCGTGCTGTGGTCCCCCTGGGCGGATATTTCCGAGACCGGTGACACTTACGTCACGCTCCGCGATGCCGAGCCATACTACACCTATCAACACGTTCTTGGGCCTTCGGCACTTGCCTACGCTGATGCCGAAGATCACAAGAACCCTTATGTTTCGCCGGTGTACGGCGACTTCAGGCAGGGCTTTCCACCAACATTGATCCAGGGCGGTACGAAAGAACTCTTCCTCAGCAACGTCGTTCGCTTGTATCAGGCGCTCGATCAGGCAGGTCAGACGGTGAAGCTCGATATTTACGAGGGCATGCCCCACGTGTTCGTTCCGTCACTCCCGGAGACTGCTGAGTCGCAGGCTGCTATTGGCAAAGTCCGCAAGTGGGTGTCCGAACACCTGCTCGACGACTGAAATGATTGCCCGGCCTGTTTTTATACGAATAACAGCTGTCGATTGCCGCGCCTACGCTAAGGAAGAATGCACGGGTAAATCAAAATGAAACGCGAACAAACGAAAATTAGAAGAAGGTATATGCTGCTGATTGCAGTCATCTCTCGCTGGGTCTCGCCGCACTCGTTAGGCGCGATCCTGCTCTTTTCTGTTTTTCTGGCTGGTTGTTCTATGGGGCCCGTCGCCCTGAAGCGCGACCATCCCCGCTACACCCAGGCGCTTCGTGAGATCCAGGACGAGCACAGGCTCCTTAACCTGGTGCGGCTGCGTTACATGGAGACACCCGTGTTCCTGCAGGTCACCAGTATCAACACAACGTACAACCTCGGAGCCAATGCGAACGCATCGGTGACCGACTCATCTCAGGCAGGCACAACCTCAGGTGCTGGCGTCGGAGGGGTCTATGGGGAGACTCCCACCTTTACTTATTCGCTGCCTGCCTCGCAGGAGTTTTTCGGGAGGATGGTAGCGCCATTGAGCGCAGAACAACTGGGCCCGCTCGCGATGTCAGGGGCCGGTGGTTTTTTCCGGTTGGGGTTGAGGCGGATCAATCGGCTCGAGAACGTTATCTCTAACACGGGTTGGAACGTCGAGAAGCCAGATTCCTATATGCAGTTCGATGAAGCCCTAAATCTGATTCAGTCACTCGAGCGCGCCGGCCTGATCGATTTCACCTACAACATGACAACCACCCAGGTTTCTTCTCCGTTCGATGAGCTCGGGGAGCATTCCTCGATCCCTGAAGCCTTTCACAGCGGCCTGCTGTTCGTTAAGAATGAGGACGACCACTGGGTTGCTCGCTCCGAAAAGACGGTCCCTTACCTGCGTCTCGCCAGTTCGTCCAAAAACGACCCCCGGATTCAGCGGCTACGCGAGCTCCTGAATCTCGACCCCGGAAAGTATTCCTTCCCGATTGTTGACGTCGATTTCTCTCCAACCGAAAGGAACCGCATCCGGGATGACCAGCCCGCCGCGGCCTTCGATCCGGAGGCGAAGTTCAGAGAAATCGTGATCGTCAATCGTTCGATGTTTGAGATCCTGGGTATTGCGTCGCGATCGGTGCAAGTCCCGGAAGAGCACCTGCAAGCCGGTTTGGCAGCGCCTGATGCAAATGTGCTGGGCGATTTACTGACGATCCGTAGTTCCAAGAGCGAGCCGGTGAACGCCGCGATCGCTGTGCAACACAAGGACATGTGGTTCTATATCGCGCAGAATGATCTGAATTCCAAGGCGACTTTCTTGCGCCTCAATGCACTATTTGAAGTCACGGCAGGCCGGGTTGCGGGTACCGACCCGATTCTCACGATCCCGGTCAATTAGTTGTTTGCCGGACGACCTGTTCGTTTGAAAAACCTCACAAAAACAGAGAACTGGGTGTTTGATGTTAAACGGCGGAACAGATTGGTTGATCTCTCCTTTGCGACGCAGGGAGCCAGTGGCGTCCCTGCAGCGCTCCACAACAAGTCTGCAAAAATCAGGATTCTGGTGTAAACCATATTGGTGATGTGTAGGCTCGCTCCTGACCAATGGTGGTCGCACCTTCAGGAATCTCGATGCCATAGCGGTTTGCGTCATACACGATCCATCGTGGCGTGGGAATTTCCAGCACACGTGCGTAATAAAATGCACGCTGTGATGCGTCAAAATCCGGGTCCGTCCACACCGTGGCTAACTCTGATGCACCGATCGTATTGCTCCAGTTGGCATTCTTGATATCGACAGTGTTACCGACGTCTGGCAATTCACCCTTGTTGTCGAGTTCGCGTCCATCGGACCAGGCCACATTGAAAACCTTCTCGTGGGTCTTGCCCTTCCTGTCGGTCCATCCCTTGATGATCTGGATACGATCGAGATTGGCACCGATCGGATCACGTAGCGCATAGACCATAAAACTGGGAGCACCCTTGCCTTTCACCGGCTTCAGGTCGCCACCCATCGGAACGCCTTTTTCGTAGCCAAGAAACGCAGGCTGACGACTGTTCATGTCTTCTTTGGTGAACTCCCATCCGCCAAAAAAGCGAACCATCATACGAGGACCGGTCGTGGCGTAGGTTTCTTTACGCTGCATTGCATCGTAAATTCCTTCGCGAGTGTTTTCAGCCGCATAGACTGCCTGCAAACCGGCGGCGGCCATCTGCCAACTGTATCGAACCCCTGCATCCGTTTTCTGAAAAGGGTGAGTTAACCGATCAGGTGAGGCCTCGTAGCCTGTGTGCTTGCCCATAAAGTTTTCTTCTTCGGCAGTCGTCAACGAAGTATGGCTGTCTGTGGCGCCAACCATGCCAAATTTGTAGGGGTTGGTGCCGAGTTTTTTCTCCAGCACCAGACCGTTTTTCAGTGCTTCACGAGCATACTCATATTGCAGCATGTCATCGGTCTTGGGGGTCAACAGATCAAGACTGCCTTCGTCCCATGTTTCATAGTTGGCAAACTTGTCGTCGGGCGAAAGAAAAGGGTGTGTCTCTCCATCTCCCTTGATTTGGGTTACTTCATACAGCGGCTCCCACTTGGCGCGAGCCTCGACATATTTTTTGTCGATCTTACGGCCGGTATATTGCTTGTCGACGGGGAACATGATCCCGTTGGACAGATTGCCGTTGTGAGCGATAGCCAATACAGAACCGCCGGTCTTTTCCTCGTAGTTTTCCATCCACTGATACAGGTCCATGGGATCTGTGCTCCCAAAAGGCGGCACCATGGTGTAGGGAACCACCTGCCCTGCCCGATTAGCGCCATCACGGAAAATGACGTTTCGGTGCATATTTCCGCCTGACACCAGAGAGGTCCACTCATATCCGATCAGGGCTGTGAAGTGGCCGGGTTCGTTATATTTTTCGGCCGTTTGCAAGATTTTGTCCCAGATAGTCTGGTACTTGGCCGAACCCGGTGCATAGGCTTCAACCAGTTTGGGGTCCAGCTTGTTCTGGGCGAAGGTTTCGATCAAATCGAGTGCCGTGCCCTGGGGGTCTTTCGATAAGCCTTTATGCCAACGTTTACCCTGTTCCGTTGCCAGTACAACGGGATCACCTTTGATAACATCCTGCACAAAACCCATCTGGTCCGAGTGATCGGCAATCACCAGCCAGTCAAGCGGCCTGCTCAATTTTACCGGCTGACCACTTGAGGCCATAACTTCCTCGCCACGAGCGTACCGATAACCTGTATCGTGAAGTGTGCGATTTCCGAACAACCCCGCATCCATCGAGTAGCCGGTATGCAAATGGGTTTCACCCCAGAGTGGAAAGGACGGAAAACTGCGTTGGGCGTAGGGCGAATAAACCTTGCCCGCATAAGTTTTGGCGAACGTCTCCTTGGATGTGGTAATACCTATTTCTGCTGCGCTGCTTGTCGCGCAAACCAGAGCCAGTGCGATACCGGCAACTACCCGACGACCTTTGAACGATATTTTCATCTTATTCTCCATTTACGATTGCTTGGCCGAACTCGCAAACCGGCCTGTATCTCAATATACCCGGATTCAGGTATCTGCCAAAGTTGTGACGCTGAGGATATTGAGGTGAAGGTGGTAAAGTGATTGCAGGACGCCATTGAGTTCTGCCTGGTCGCGTAAACGACCGACCAAGGTCGAACAGAATTCGTGTTCGTCGTTTTCCTCAATGGAAAGCTGCATGCCTACTAACCTGTCCTCCCAACTCTTTGGCGAGCTTCCCTCTGAAACTCTCTTAAAATCAAGCCAGACGGGAACATAATATAGGGCAATTAGAGGGAAAGCATCAGGAAAAAATACTGGATAGATATCAGGCTGCAATTCGTATGATGTTGAAAATATTGGTGGAGCTAGGCGGGATCGATCGGACTCGCGCACGAGACGACGACCTGGTCGGCGGTTCTGCTTGGTAAAAGGACTGGGAAGTTGCTGGAACATGTTCAATTGGTGGAGCTAGGCGGGATCGAACCGCCGACCTCGTGACTGCCAGTCACGCGCTCTCCCAGCTGAGCTATAGCCCCACACGAAACTTTGAATCCCTCGGTGGCGGGATCATCTGATTGGCCATAAGCAGCCTATCGAAGCGTGCGCATATTAGCCGAAGAGCCTGAAGCAATCAAACCCTCTGCCCAGCCGCATTGGCAGGGCTTCTAAAGCACCCTGGTGATGCCCGAGGTTGAATACTCCTATTCCGGTCTCACGCCGGATCGACCGCGTTCTCGCTATCTTCTGCCGGTTGGGTCTGTGGAATCATGTCCAGCCTGACAAACTCACGCGGCGGGAATCCTGTCAGAAATCGAATCAGGAACCCAAGCTGGTAAGCCTCACTTATCTCACTGAGTTCCGGGTCTGCTGTTACAGGCACCGCCGTTGCACTGTTTGATTCACCCCGGTACGCCACGATCACACTGGGGTTTTCCTGCAATCGCTTGTACCACTGTCTTGGCCAGTGGTTGACCGCCACATAAAGCTGATCGTTTAACTCGAAGGGCGACAGTACCCGATCATGGGATTCCGCAGTGCCGTCATCAACCGATAACAGCAACGTGTCTTCGCCCTGCGGTTGGATGTAACCAATGGATGATTCGAAGAGTACGACTATACCGACGTAAACCAGTGCGAGAACAGACAATACTTTTAGTGGTTTCATTATTAACTCCTGTCTAGATATGCGCCCCGGAACCACCGTCCACTTCCATGGAGACGCCGTTCACATATGAGGCCGCATTTGTGCACAGGAACGCAATCACCTGCGCCACCTCTTCTGATGTGCCGTATCGGCCGACCGGCACACTTCTTCCGTTGTTCTCAAGGATCTTATCCATAGTGGTGTCGTTGGCGTCAGCAATCTCGGTGGCTGCTCGTTCCCACATCGCTGTGTGAATGAGGCCCGGCAAAATAGAATTCACCAGCACGCCGTCGGCGCCATATTTTCGGGACAATGATTTACTAATCGAAATCATGGCGGCTTTAGTGGCACCATAATCAATGAGCGCAGCATTGGGATACTTCGCGGCTCCGCTGGCGACCATGACCACCCTGCCCCATTTCTGCTTTCTCATTTTTGGAAGTAATCGACGGGTACATCGGATTGCAGACAACAGGTTTAGTTCGTGAAGCTCCTGCCATTCTTC